>DASQNB010000228.1:0-5653 GCA_035645175.1 Geodermatophilus sp. | reverse complement strand
CTCAGTCCAGGTAGTCGCGCAGCACCTGGGAGCGGCTGGGGTGGCGCAGCTTCGACATCGTCTTGGACTCGATCTGCCGGATCCGCTCACGGGTGACCCCGTAGACCTGGCCGATCTCGTCGAGCGTGCGGGGCTGGCCGTCGGTGAGGCCGAACCGCAGCCGGACGACGCCGGCCTCCCGCTCCGACAGCGTCTGCAGGACGCTGGTCAGCTGGTCCTGCATGAGCGTGAAGCTGACCGCGTCGACGGCGACGACCGCCTCGGAGTCCTCGATGAAGTCGCCGAGCTGGCTGTCGCCCTCGTCACCGATGGTCTGGTCGAGGCTGATCGGCTCCCGGGCGTACTGCTGGATCTCCAGCACCTTGTCCGGGGTGATGTCCATCTCCTTGGCCAGCTCCTCCGGGGTGGGCTCGCGCCCGAGGTCCTGGAGCAGCTCGCGCTGGATGCGGCCGAGCTTGTTGATGACCTCGACCATGTGCACCGGGATGCGGATGGTGCGGGCCTGGTCGGCCATGGCGCGGGTGATCGCCTGCCGGATCCACCAGGTGGCGTACGTGGAGAACTTGTAGCCCTTGGTGTAGTCGAACTTCTCGACCGCGCGGATCAGGCCGAGGTTGCCCTCCTGGATGAGGTCCAGGAACGCCATGCCACGGCCGGTGTAGCGCTTGGCGAGGGAGACCACGAGGCGGAGGTTGGCCTCCAGCAGGTGGTTCTTGGCGCGCTCGCCGTCGCGGACGATCCAGTTGAGGTCGCGGCGCATCTGCGGGGAGAGCTTCTGGCCCTCCTCCTCGGCCTGGCGCAGCCGCTCGGCGCCGTAGAGACCGGCCTCGATGCGCTTGGCGAGGTCGACCTCCTCCTCGGCGTTGAGCAGCGCGACCTTGCCGATCTGCTTGAGGTAGGCGCGGACCGAGTCGGCCGAGGCGGTGAGCTCGGCGTCCTTGCGGGCCTGGCGGAGGGCCTCGGACTCCTCCTCGTCGTCCCACTCGAAGTCGCCGCCCTCGGCGGTCTCCTCGGCGGCCGGGTCGGGGACGGCGACGCCGTCCGGGGTGGCCACGACCGTCTCGTCGATCTTGAGGCCCTCGCCGGCGTCGACCACGGCGACCGTGGCGGCGTCGGAGGCGACGGCGGTGAGCACGGCACCCTCGCCGCTGCCCGGCGACGGCGTGATGGCGGGCTTGCGGGCGCCCGTGGCGGTGGTGGGCTGCGCCACGCTCTTGGCCGTCCGCTTGCGAGCGGGGGCCTTGGCCGGTGCTGACTGGTCGGCGGGCACTCAGGTTCCTTCCCGTGCTGGGTGCGTTCCCCGGGGGGCCGTCTGGTCCCCGGGCAGCGGCCCCGGCCGGCGTCCGGAGCGAGAGAGGACCCGACGGACGGCCCGGGTTTGACCGGTGCGCAGGCGGGGGATGCCTCTCGGCTGGGGAGCGACGGAGCGGGGCAGATCCATTGTAACGACGCGTCCCCGTGGGGCCACCGTTTCGCCCGGTCTGCTGCCCGCGGCCCTGGGAGAGGACACCAGGTCCAGGGACGTTCTCACTCTCGGTGATGACCTGACGGCGGTCGGCCGAACGTGCCGGCCGTCACTGTCCGATGCGCTCCTCGGCGGCGAGCGCCGCGCCGACGATCCCGGCGTCGTTGAGCAGCTCCGCCGGGACGACGGGGGTGCGGGTCGACAGCAGCGGCACCCACTTGTGCGCCTTCTTGCTCACCCCGCCGCCGACGATGATCAGGTCCGGCCACACGGCCGCCTCGAGGACGTCGAGGTAGCGGTCCACCCGCTTGGCCCACTGCGGGTAACTGAGCTCGTCGCGGTCCTTCGCGGCGGCCGACGCCTTCTTCTCACCGTCGTGGCCGTCGACCTGGATGTGCCCGAACTCGGTGTTGGCCACCAGGACGCCGTCGGTGAACAGGGCACTGCCGATGCCGGTGCCGAAGGTCAGCATGAGGACGACGCCCCGCTGGTCCCGGCCGGCGCCGTAGCGCATCTCGGCCAGGCCCGCGGCGTCGGCGTCGTTGAGCGTCTGCACGGTGCCGGGGATGCGGGAGGCCAGCCCCTCGGCCAAGTGCGTGCCCAGCCAGCTCTTGTCGACGTTGGCCGCGGTGTGCGCGACCCCGCTCTTGAGCACGCCGGGGAAGGTGACGCCGATGCGCCCCTCCCACCCGAAGTGGGCGACGATCTGCCCCACGACGTCGTACACGGGGTCGGGCAGCGAGGGCTGCGGCGTCTCGATGCGCAGCCGCTCACCCTCCAGTTCCCCCTTGTCGAGGTCGACCAGGCACCCCTTGATGCCGCTGCCACCGATGTCCACGCCGAAGCCGAGCACGCGGTCAGGGTAGTGATCGTGCCGGCCGGCGCCAGTCCTGCTCGTGCAGGATCGGTGCGTGACCACGACGCCGGAGCCCGCCGCCCTGCTCGACCTCGCCGTCTCGACCGCACGGGAGGCCGCCGACCTGGTCGCCCGCGGGCGCGCCTCGGCCGCCGAGCAGGTCGACGTGAAGTCCAGCCAGACGGACATGGTCACCGCGGTGGACCGGGCGTGCGAGGAGCTGGTCATCCGCCGGCTGCTCGGCGCCCGCCCGGACGACGGGCTGCTGGGGGAGGAGGGCGGCGAGCGCACCGGCACCAGCGGGGTGCGCTGGGTCGTCGACCCGATCGACGGCACCACCAACTTCCTCTACGGCCTGCCCGCGTACGCGGTGTCGATCGCAGCCGAGGTGGACGGGCAGGTGGTCGCCGGGGTGGTGCTCAACGCGGCCACGGGCGAGCTGTGGTCGGCGACCGCCGGCGGCGGCGCACACCTGACCGTCCCCGGGGCCGACCCGGTCCGGCTCACCGGCAGCCGGCCCGCGTCCCTGGCGCAGGCCCTGGTCGCCACCGGCTTCGGTTACCGCGCCGAGCACCGCCGGGCCCAGGCCGCGGTGGTCGCCGCGCTGCTGCCGGAGGTCCGCGACATCCGGCGGTACGGCTCGTCGGCCCTGGACCTGTGCACCGTGGCCGCCGGCCGGGTCGACGCCTACTACGAGCTGCACCTCAACCGGTGGGACTTCGCCGCGGGCGCCCTCGTCGCGGCCGAGGCCGGCGCCGTCGTCACCGGCCTGCCGGGCCGGCCGTTCGCCGAGCCGCTGGGGATCGCCGTGGCGCCGTCGGTCGCCGAGGAGTTCGTCGCGCTGCTCGACCGGCTGCACCGCGCTTGAACCCGGACCTCTCGTCAGCGTCCCCTGAGGGCGGCCCCGTCCCGGGCCCCGGCCCCCTGCAGGTAGCAGGACCTCGCCCCTCTCACCCCTCGCACGCTCGGGCTGAGCCTCCGGGCGAGGCCAGCTGGCGAGCGGTGGGGGCAGGGGGGTCCTCTCTCAGCAGGCGGCGTCCGCGCTGGCTCCGGCGGCGAGCGCGGCGTCGACCTCCTCCGGCGGTGCCAGGCCCGCGAAGTCGGGGCCGATCACGGAGTCGACGACGGCGGTGGCCCGCACGTCGAGGAAGTCACCGGCCCCCGGGAGGAACAGCGCGACGTAGGCGGCGGCCTCGTTGCCGCGCGGGCCGTGCCGGAGCTCACCGACGCCGGTGACCTCGCGCTCGGTGGGGTCGTTGGCGATCTCCTCGACCACGAAGCCCCGCTCCTGCAGGGTCGCGGCCACCTCCTGGGCCAGGCCGGCGGTGTCGGTGGCGTTGAAGACGCGCAGCGAGACCGTCGTGGGGTCCAGCGAGGGTGGTGCCGCCGAGGCGCTGGCGCAGGCCTCGGCCTCCTGGGCCTCCACCTCGCCCTCGGTGTCGAAGACGTTCCACCACACGACCAGCGCGGCCAGCGCGAGCACGAGCAGGAAGACCAGCGGGGGGATCGGCCGGCGGCCGCTGCGCGGACGGACCGCGGATCGGTCGGCGGGCGGCGCGCTCACGGGCTCGGGTCCCTCTCGGTCGCAGGCGGTCGGCCGGAGTCTAGGGCCGGCTGCGGCAGCTAGATCGCACCGTCGTCCAGCGCGGCGCGTCCCCGCTCCACGCACGGATCGATGCGGTCGGCGTAGCCGGCGGTGTCCTTGCCGGCCATGGCGCCGGCGGCCGACCGCGCCACGATCCCGGCGACGATCGCGGCGAACTTGAAGTAGGCGAAGGCCACGTACCAGGGCAGGTCGGAGAGGTCCAGGCCGCTGCGGTCGGCGTAGCGCGCCGCGACCTCCGCGCGGGTCGGGAAGCCCTCGAGCGCGGTGACCGTGCTCTGCCCGGCGACGCTCTCCTCGCCGGTCTGGGGCCAGTAGACGTGCAGCATCCCCAGGTCGGCCAGCGGGTCGCCCAGGGTGGACATCTCCCAGTCCAGGACCGCCCGGATGCGGCCGGGGCTCTGCGGGTCGAGCAGGCAGTTGTCCAGCCGGAAGTCGCCGTGGACGATGCCGGTGCGCTGGGTCGCGGGCACGGTCTGGGCCAGCCGGGCGGCGAGGGCGTCCAGCCCCGGGCGCTCCCGGTCGCGGGTGGCGTCCCACTGCTGGGTCCAGCGGCGCACCTGCCGGGCCATGAAGCCCTCCGGCCGGCCGAAGTCGCTCAGGCCCACGGCCACGTGGTCGACCGCGTGCAGGTCGGCGAGGACGTCGACCAGCCCGTCGCCGATCGCCCGCCGCTGGGCCGGCTGGTCGGCGTAGCCGGCCGGGATGCGGTCGACGACGTGCAGGCCGACCACCCGCTCCATCACGTAGAAGGGCGCACCGAGCACGGCCGGGTCGGTGCACAGGTGCAGCGTGCGCGGCACCGGGACGGCGGTGGGGCCGAGCGCCGAGACGACCCGGTGCTCGCGGGCCATGTCGTGCGCGGTGGCCAGGACCGCGCCGGTCGGCGGGCGGCGCAGGATCACCGCGTCGTCGTCCGACCCGCCCTCGGGGGTGACCACGTAGGTGAGGTTGGACATGCCCGCCGCGATGAGGTCCACCCGTACCCGGGACCACCGCTCGTCGCCGAGGACGGAGGCCAGGTAGGGCCCGACGACGGCCGGATCAGCACCCACGGGAGTCGACACGGGCGCAGGGTAACCTCTGGCGCTCCGCGTCCCGACCGACCCGGTCCGCCGGCGAGGTGGTCCACCCCTCGCGCGCCGGGCACAAACGGGGGCCGTGCGACGTTGGGGGGTCCGCCGGTCAGACCGTGCCGGTTGCCCCGCCGTCCGCAGGTGGGTCGGTCGGCGCGGCCGTACGAGCACCGACCGGTGCCCGCGCAGGCGGTCACCGGTCCCCAGACCCCCGGTCGCCCTGGCGACCGGACAGCACGGCGGCGCCACAGCGCGCCGCCGCAGACGATGCGGGCCACCTGCCCGCGACGACCCCGGAGGAGGGGCACTTCCCATGGCCACCGACTACGACGCCCCGCGCCGCAACGAGGCCGACGAGCTCGGCGAGGACTCGCTCGAGGAGCTCAAGGCCCGCCGCGCCGAGGCGCAGTCCTCGTCGGTCGACGTCGACGAGACCGACTTCAACGAGAACCTCGAGCTCCCCGGCGCCGACCTGTCCAACGAGGAGCTGACCGTCCGCGTCCTCCCCAAGCAGGAGGACGAGTTCACCTGCTCGCGCTGCTTCCTCGTGCAGCACCGCAGCCGGCTGGCCGCCACCAAGGGCGACCAGCTGTACTGCCGGGACTGCGCCGCCTGAAGGAGGACCCCCCGCCACTCGCACACTCGCGGCAAGG
>DASQNB010000227.1:0-3633 GCA_035645175.1 Geodermatophilus sp. | reverse complement strand
CGCTCGACGGCGGCATCGAGATCCTCTTGCCGGCGCACGTCCCCGTGCACGGCGATGGCTCGACGGTCCAGTGCCTCGACGGCGGCGACTGTCTCCTTGAGATCCTCCGCCGTTCCCGGGGAGTAGGGCAGCGTCTCCAGGTTGTTCGGGACGTCCACGCACACGACGTCGGCACCCTCACGGGCCAACGCGATGGCATGCGCTCTGCCCTGCCCCCGTGCGGCGCCGGTGATGAATGCGACACGACCAGCGATTCGACCGCTCATGTTGGCTTCCTCTCGTGCTCGGGTCCCTCGGTCAGCGGGGACGACAGGCGCAGCGTGCGTCGGAGTGCTGCATCTCCAGATGTCGGATCGGACGTGAGACGTCCTCATCCACCTCATCGAGGACGTGGGTCCTGAGCGGGAGGCGGGCATGGTCACCCCGCACTCTCAGGGAACCCTGCGGATCACGCAGGGATGGGGGTGGGCTGGAACGCGAGCAGGCGCCACCGTCCGTCCTCGGCGACCCAGACGGCGGCGACCCGGCTGTTGAGCGTCTTCGCGGCTCCGTTCATGTGGATCGAGCCGGACATCGCACCGCCGACGATCACCACACCGGGTCGGCTCACCACGGCTTCGGTGGTGTGCTCCAGGCTGTGGTAGACGAGCGTCCCGTTGCGCAGGATCTCCAGGTAGGAGGCCTTGCTGTCGACCGACGCGTTGGAGTGGGCGTACCTCACGTCGTCGCTGAGCAGCTCGTCCAGAGCGTCGAGGTCGCCGTTGACCATCGCCGCGTACCGACGGTTCTCGAGGTCGTCGATCTGGCTGGTCGTCAGCGTGTCGGACAGGGTCATCGTTCCTCCAACTGGTTGTGGCCACGGAGCAGGCGCAGGACTTCGGCCATGTCCCGGTCGGCCAGGCCGGCTCGTCGGGCGTCCTCGAGGACGCGACCAACCGTGGTCGCGACCGGGAGGTTCAGGTGGTGCTCGCGGGCTAGCTCCAGACCCAGTTCGACGTCCTTGTGCAGCAGCGAGACCGGAAAGGCGACGTCGACGCTCTCCGGCCTCAGGAACGTCTCGCGCTTGTAGGAGACGTACGGCGCGGCCACGGCACTGGCCTGGAGGACGTCGTAGAACACCTCGGGGTCGAGCCCGTCTGCCCTCGCGACGACGAGCGCCTCCGCGATGGCTTGGTTCAAGGACGCCAGCGCGAGGTTCACGGCGAGCTTCGCGGCAGACCCGGACCCGACCGGCCCGGTGTGGAACTGGGCCCGGGTCATCGCGGAGAGGAGGGGCCGCACAGCGGCGAACACCTCCGGCTCCGCGCCGACCATCGTCGTGATGGTGGCTGTCTCGGCCATGCTCACGCTGCCGGACACCGGGGCGTCGACGAGCGCGACGCCCGCCGCGTGCGCCTTCTCGGCGAGCGCGCGGACCGGGGCGGCGCCCACGGTCCCCATCACCACGTGCACGTGGGAGGGCCTGCAGTGCGTCAGGATCCCCCGCTCGCCGAGGAGCAGATCCTCGGTGGCCGCGGCGTCCGGCAGCATGCTCACCGAGACCTCGGCCTCGGCGAGCCGCAATCCGTCCTCGACCACCTCGACGTCGGCGGCCTCCAATCCGGGAGGCACGGCGCCAGCGGAGAGCGCGGGGTCGTACCCGACGACCCGGTGACCGGCGAGCGCCAGATGTCGCGCCATGGGACGCCCCATCCGGCCCAGACCGGCGAACCCGACCTGCATGACCTGACCTCCTGGACCTTGGTTCCGTCTCGCTGCGGCCAGCAAGACGCTGAAACGAACTCGGACGACCTGCACGTCCGCGGAAACGGACCGATTCCCGGCACCACCCAGAAGACGAGTCGGCGCCCAACCGAGGACGCGGCGACGTGCGATTGCAGGCCCTCGGCGGCCCGGTGACCGTCGTCGACGCCTCCGCTTGCTCCTTCCCTGGGTCCCCATGCAGCCGCGCCTCCCCATCCGACCTACCTGTCAGCCCCCTTGACCCGATCAGAGCCAAGGCGGATCGTCGGCCCGTCGGAGGTCATCGTCCTCAGCCACCCAGCAAACAGGTCCCCACGTCGGACCACCGTTTCGGTGGCTCTCCCAACGTCTCCGGAAGGGCGCCCGACCATGAGCACTGAGCAGCAGTACCCCGACCCCTGGAACGAGCATCAGGCCGCGACGAAGCAGGCCTCCGACGCCCTCGCCGAGAGGGCGGAGGAGCGCGCCGACATCGAGGAGGACCAGCATCGGCAGCAGGAAATGGACAATGCGGAGATGGGGGGCGAATCCTGAACGCAACAGCGTCACCCTCCCGAGTTGTCGACCGAGGCGCGCCGCCCCTTCGACGCTGGCTGAGCGCATGACGCGGACGCCGGCGGAGGGATCGCCTCCAGGGCGATGACGCGGTCCGACAGGACATGCGTCGACGACGCGGACGGGCTGGCTGTGTGATGAGCGTGCTCAGGCTGGAGCTCCATCTCCGATTCAGTTGAACGGCAACAAAGAGCCGCTGGAGCTGGCAGCACGGGACATCTCGACGTCCGGAAAGGCGCGCGGGGAGTTCCCCTCGACGAAGGTCAATGCGCTCCGCGTCATCACGTGCTCGACCATGTCGACCAGTCGTGCCGGCCCACGAGCGCGGCCGCCCTGCCGACCCGCAGGCGAACACAGGACCTCGAGCCTTTGACCCGCGTCACCGCCGGTGGACGTTGCACGAAAGTGCTTTCGTCGCAGGCCTGGCGGAACATCAATCCCACAGAGCACAAACCGCTACCACCACGGGTCCTGATTCCTGACGGTCCGGCTAGGATGCACCATGGTAGAGATACGGCACACATACTGCGACCAGTGTGGACATAAATCAGGCTTCACAAGATTTTGCCCCCAATGCGGCAAGCTCGGAACCGATCGTCCGCATATCTCGACTGCGCTACGACCCGGATACTGCCCCGGCTGCGGTGAGGAATATCCAACCGTAACGTCCCAGTACTGCTCCGTGTGTGGCGTACCACGCTCAGGGAGTACTCCGGACAACACAGAACCTCACTGCTGCAGTTGCGGAAGCCAGATAGCAACTGCCTCATCCGAGTACTGCTCCCACTGCGGAGGTAGGGTCCTCTATCGGTGACTGAGCCTTCCCAGCCGCCCGCGGCTTCACAACCGGTCGGCTATCCCTGAAACCACATCGCGCTGGGTGACACCTGTGCCCGCTGACCGATCAGGCCAGCAGGTGGCAAGGACGATCACCGTCGTGCCCCAGACGTACACGGCCACCAGCGCACTGCCGTACCCGCACCTAGGGGGGCGATGGCGGGACTTCGAGCCCAGCTGCAGCTCCAAACTGGCGACCGGCGAGCTGCCGGACTGGGCCAGGGTGCGGTCACCGGGCCCGCGGAGGTCATCGATGCCCGCGGTCGGGTGTGGTGGGAGTACCAAGCCGAGGTGAACACGCGAGACGCTGGCCCCGTCGGCTGAAAGGCCACGGCAGGCTGACGCACGAGCAGGTGCGCGGGCAGCCCCCACGCCAAGGGCTGAGTCAGAGCTGGCGAGCGCTCCGCCCACACTGCCAGGCCGTCATGATCGCGTTCATGGCAGTTCGCCGGCGTTCCGTGAGTACCCTGAGCTGCGGCTATGGACAGTGACGGCCGT
>DASQNB010000226.1:0-2751 GCA_035645175.1 Geodermatophilus sp. | reverse complement strand
CTCGGGGAAGTCTCGGAAGTCGTTCAGTTCCTGGTGGACCCGGGCCAGCGCCAGCTTCGGGTCAGCCCGGTCGAGCCGGCCCTGCACGGCCAAGAAGCCCGCGGCCACGGCGACCAGCGCGAGCGGGAACTGGCCGTCCTCGACGACGGCGAGTGCCGTCTCCCCCACCGCGGCAGCCACCTCGGCGACCGTCGTGGGGGTCCCCTGCAACGGCGGCGCCTGGACGACGTCGCTGTCGCCGTCGCCACGCGGCGGCTCCCGGTCCGGGTCGGTCACCGGCGGCACCGGGGTCGGGCTCGGGGGCTCGGAGGGGAGGACGGGCTCCGGCTCGGGCGTCGGGACGGCGCTCGGGGTCGGCGTCGGCGTCGGGGTCGGCGTCGGCGTCGGCGTCGGCGACGGCGACGGCGACGGCGACGGAGCGGGTTTCGGCGTGGGCTCGGGAGCCGGTGTGGGCACGGGGACCGGCGCCGGCTCCGGGGTCGGCTCGGGGACCGGTTCGAGGTCGAGGGCCCAGACGAAGGACGCCGCGGCACGTCGGCCCTGCGCCCGGTGGTCGTCGAGGACCGTGACGCTGACCCGATAGGTCGTGGACGCCGAGTCCGCGGGCCGCCAGCCCGTCGGGATCCCTGCGGCTGCCGTACGCGGCAGTTGCGCCAGCGTCCCGCTCCACGCCGGTGCGCCGGTGAAGGACGCGCACCGCGCCGGGTCGGCGAGCGTGCCCCGCTCGACGGTGAGGAACAGGTAGGGCGCGAGGGCGTCCTCGGTGACGTCGGCGCTGAGCGTCACCTCACCGGTCGACCGCGCGGTCCCGGTCACCGACAGCGCCACGCAGGCGCTCTGCGTGGCACCTGGACGCAGGCCGGTGGAGGTGAACAGCGCCGCACCCCCGCGGTCGTCGACGAGGCTGACCGCGCTGGTGCTCGCGGCAGCGGGCTCGACAGGCACGTCGGTCCACCCGGCCGTCACGTGGGCGAGCAGGGCGGCACCGACCAGCCAGGCGGCACCCCTGCTGCGCCGCAGGGACGGGGACGTGTCGAGCGGTCGTGGGCGCACACCCTCTCCCTCCCTCGACGAGGCCGCGGTCCGTCCGCCGGAACCGGTCCGGCTCGTCCATGTCTTCGGCTGCGCGCAGCGGATGTTGAGCAGGGGGGCGGCCGGTCACCGGACCGAGCCACCGAGCGCCGGTGGCGTCCGGTCCCCGGCGCCGGTCAGTGCCGACCGGCGAGGGGTACCGGGGGGAGCCCGACGCGGCGGAAGACGTGGTCCGGGGTCGGAACGGCGGGGAGCCGGTCGGCGCTGGTGAGGCCCCGCGGCCCCCGGGCCCGGCTGCGGGACCCCTGGAAGGTAGAGACGGTCGC
The DNA here is from genome assembly GCA_035645175.1 of Geodermatophilus sp. Classification (GTDB taxonomy): domain Bacteria; phylum Actinomycetota; class Actinomycetes; order Mycobacteriales; family Geodermatophilaceae; genus Geodermatophilus. Next base: position 1,393 of record DASQNB010000226.1, on the reverse strand, counting down.
AGCGGCGAGGAGGGCGGTGAGGCCGGCCAGGTGGCCCCAGTCCCCGGTGGACCGCCAGTACGCGGGGAGCCCGACGTAGGGGACCCCCAGCTGGGCCTCGCCGATGACGGTCGAGGCCGGCACGTGCGTGCTGTCGTTGCTCTGGTTGGCGTCGCCGCGCGTGACGAGGTCGCCCCGCTCGTCGAAGGAGACGAGGCGGTGGAGCACCAGCCGGTCGGCTCCCTCGGGGTCGGGGAAGAGCAGCACCTGTCCCGGCTGCAGGTCCTGCGGGAGGACCGGACGCGTCAGCACCACGTCGCCGGGCGAGAGCCGCGGCTCCATCGAGCCGGAGACGACCACGTGGCCCTGGAAGCCGACGAGCCGCGGAGCGAGGGCGAGGAAGACCAGGCCGGCCACCGCCACCAGGACGGCGGCGACGACCACGTGGAGCACGGCGGCCGGCCGCAGGCCCCGCTCCGGGACCGCGGGTCCGGGCACGCGGGAGTGGGGGGTGCCGTTGTTCGGGGTGGGCGCGGTCACGGGGTGTTCCGCGCTTCCCACGTGAACGTGGCGCTGGACTGGGTGTTCTGCGCCGCGTTGTCGTCCTTGACGGTGTAGCTGATCCGGAGGGTGATGTGCGTGTTCGGCGCCGTGGCCGCGCTGACGAGCACGCCGTTGCCGAAGTCCGGGTGGGTGGCCTTGAGGTTGGCCAGCGTCCGCGAGGAGTCCGCCCCGGCGGCGTTCGCCTGCGCGGTGTTGTAGAGGAACGTCGGTGTGGCGGTCGGGGTGAACCCGGTGCAGTCGGCCGCGACCGTGGTCGAAGAGGTGACGTTGGCGCCCCGCTCCACGCTCATCACGAGGTAGGGGTCCAGCGTGGTGGCACCGCTGGTCGGCGTCCCGGCGTACATGCGGATGTCCGCGGGCAGGTCCCCGGTGTAGTCGACCCGGATGCAGCGCGACCGGCTCGAACCGGGCTTGAGGGCACCGTCGCTCGCGCTGGTGAACAGGGCCGAACCACTCGCGCTGTGGTTGAGGACGACGCTGCCGGTCTGCCACGAGTTGCCGACGTTGCCGGTGCTCGCCGAGAAGGCCGCGTGGGTCGAGCCCCAGGTCAGGGCCAGGCTGGTCACGAGGCCCACGGGCACCGCCACGGAGAGGGCGGTGCGGCGGGCCCGGCGGGCGCGGTGGTGCACGGCGACTCCTCCGACGACGGGGGGGCGCAGTCGTCTGCGTCCCGACTCCCGGGGCATCGGCGCGGCAGCCGGTTCCCTGAGCAGTCCGGGCGGGACTCCTCACCCGATCGGGTGGACGGCCTGGACTCGGCCATGGCCCCGCGAGGAGCGCCGGCTCCGTGGGCGCCGGCGGGCCGGGTCCTCGCGGGCCTCCGTCGAGAAGCGGTCCGGACTCCCGCACC
>DASQNB010000225.1:0-3528 GCA_035645175.1 Geodermatophilus sp. | reverse complement strand
CGAGGTCGGCCAGCGTGGTGCCGTGGTGCGGCGAGCCGAGGGTGACGATCCGCCGGGCGACGGCCGCGCCGCCGTCCGCGGCCCACAGGCGGGCGACCACCCCGCCGGCGGAGTACCCGACGACGTCCACGCTGCCCGCGCCGGTGCGCTCCAGCGCGGCGTCGGCCGCCTCGCCCAGCACGTCGGCCGCGGCGACGAGGTCACCGGTGCCGCCCCCGGGGACGTCGACCACCGTGGCGTCCCGCCCCTCGGCGGCCAGCCGGTCGGCCAGCGGCTGCAGCGCCGCGGTGGACCCGCCGTAGCCGGGCACCAGCAGCACCGGTCCGGGCCGCTCCTGGGACACCGGCTCGCCGCCCGCGGCGTCCGACGGCCGTCCCACCAGCAGCGCCGTCCCGCCCGCGAGGACGGCGACGGCGACGAGGACCAGCAGGCCGACGACCAGGCGGCGGCGGGCGGGGGACAGGCCGGCGAGCACCCCACCACTGTCCCCGTCCGGCGCAGCCTGGTGGACTGCGGACGTGGAGCGGGTGCCGTGCTGAGCCGCGAGGAGTACCTCGCCGCCTGGTCGACGTGGCACGGCGGGGCCGACCCGACGGCCAGCCGGCTGGTGCACGGGTGGCTGTCGGGCGCCTACGCCCTGGCCCGCCGGCTGTCCGGGCTGCCGCCGGTCGGGGTGACCGCCGCGGGCCTGCTGGTCGCCGCGGCCGCCGTCGTCCCGGCCGCGGCCGGCGGCCTGTGGCTGGTGCTCGCCGGGGTGCTGGTCGGGCTCTCCGCCGTCCTCGACGGCCTCGACGGCGCGCTGGCGATCGCGACCGGCCGGGCCTCGCGGCGGGGCTTCGTCCTCGACTCGGCCGTCGACCGGCTCAGCGAGGGGGCCTTCGCCGCCGCGCTCTGGGTGGCCGGTGCTCCCGGCTGGTTGGCCGCGGCCTACGGCGCGCTGTGCTGGCTGCCGGACTACCTGCGCGCCCGCGCCGGGCAGGCCGGCGTCACCGAGACGGGGGAGCTGTCGGTCTGGGAGCGCCCGACCCGGGTGGTGATGACCGGCTTCACCCTCGGCGGGGCCGGCGTGGTGGCCGGACTCGGCTGGGCCGGCGCGGTGGTCACCTGCGGGACGGCGGTCGGCTGCCTGCTCGGCGTGGTCGGCGTCGCCCAGCTCGGGACGGCGCTGCGCCGGGCGCTGACCGACTGAGGAAGTACCACCCTCCCCGCACGCCTCGCACGCTCGGCGCAGGTCCCTGGAGGGTGGCCACCGTCCTGCCCGGCGGGGCTGCGGGCCTGCTCCTATGGTGAGGAGGCCGTCATCCGCCGTTCACCCAGACGACGCCGCGCCGTGCGTCCCGCCGACCGCCACCTCCCAGGGAGCGCTCCCGTGCCCGTCGCCGTCACCGGCTCCATCGCCACCGACCACCTGATGACCTTCCCGGGGAAGTTCACCGAGCAGTTCGTCGAGGGACAGATGGAGAACGTGTCGCTGTCGTTCCTCGTCGACGACCTGGTCCAGCACCGCGGCGGCGCCGGCGCCAACATGGCCTACGGCCTCGGCCTGCTCGGGCTGGCGCCGGTGCTGGTGGGCGCGGTGGGCAACGACTTCGCGGACTACGACGCCTGGTTGACCCGGCACGGCGTGGACACCGGCAGCGTGCACTGGTCGGAGCTCAAGCACACCGCCCGCTTCGTGTGCACGACCGACGCGGTGAACAACCAGATCGCCTCCTTCTACTCCGGCGCGATGAGCGAGGCGGCGTGCATCGAGCTGGCCCCGGTCGCCGACCGGGTGGGCGGGCTGGACCTCGTCGTCGTCGGCCCCAACGACCCGACGGCGATGGTGCGGCACACCCAGGAGTGCCGGCACCGCGGCTACGCCTTCGTCGCCGACCCCAGCCAGCAGATGGCCTGGGCCGACGGCGAGATGATCCGCGAGCTGGTCGACGGTGCCGACCTGCTGTTCACCAACGAGTACGAGGCCGCCCTGCTGCTGCAGAAGACCGGGTGGAGCGACGGCGAGGTGCTCGACCGGGTCGGCACCTGGGTCACCACCCGCGCGGCCCACGGCGTGCTCGTCCGCCAGGCCGGTGCCGCGCCGATCGAGGTGATCGCCGTCCCGGAGACCAAGCCGGTCGAGCCGACCGGCGGTGGCGACGCCCTGCGCGCCGGTTTCATCGCCGGCCGGATGTGGGGTCTGGGTCTGGAGCGGGCCACCCAGCTGGGTTCCGCGGTGGCCACCGAGGCGGTCGAGGTCATCGGCACCCAGGAGTACTCGCTGCAGCGCGAGCCGTTCCTCGCCCGCTTCGCCGACGCGTTCGGCGCCGACGCCGCCGACGAGATCGCAGCGCACCTGCCCCGCTGAGTTCACGCAACCGCAGGGAACTCGGGCTCCGGACGGCGGATCGGAGCCCGACCTCCCCGCAGTCGTCACCCGACCGGTCAGGCGTCGCGGAGGCGCTCACCGATGGCGGGGTCCTCGGCCCAGCGGCGGTAGGGGATCCGCTTGATCTCGCGGATCTCGCCCAGCGCCGTCCACTCGTTGCCGCCCAGGCGGGCCAGCGGCCGCAGCCGCTCGATGCGCGGCCGGCCCCCCTCGACGGCGCTCTCCCACACGCTGATCAGCTCCACCCGGCCGAACACCACCGTGCTGTCGCCCAGCCGGACCGTGGAGTGCAGCGTGCACTCCACCGCGACCGGCGACTCCGCGACCCGGGGGACGCCGACCCGCTCACCCGGCTCGAGCGCGATGCCGACCTCCTCGGCCTCGCTGACCCCGTGCGGGAAGTCGGTGCCCGTTGCGTTGACCTGCTCGAACAGCCACTCCGGGGTGAGGCTCACGGTGAACTCGCCGGTGGCCTCGACGTTGTCCAGGCTGTCCTTGCGCCCGACCGAGGTGAACTGCACGACCGGCGGGGACACGCACGCCACCGTGTAGAAGGAGTGCGGCGCCAGGTTCACCACGCCCTCGGCCGAGCGGGTGCCCACCCAGGCGATCGGGCGGGGCACCACCACCGAGTTGAGCACCCGGTAGAAGGCGCCGCTGTCCATGGCCGTCGGGTCGAAGTGCACGCGCGCGTTCGGGCTGCTCACCGGGCCATCGTCTCCCGGGCCCCGGTCCCGCGTGTCACGGGGGCGCCGCCGACCGGGCGGCCGCGCCAGGACAGCGTGCCCCGCCGCCGCCCGGCCACCGACCCGGCCAGCAGCACGTCGAACAGCAGCATCGACAGCGGATGCGCCAGCGAGTCCGGCCAGACCCGGCTGCCGGTCGCCGCGGCCGACACCGCCCGGCCGGCCACGCCCGCCGCATAGCCGACCAGCCCCGTCCGCGATCCGCACAGCGCGGCCACGGCGGGCAGCACCCAGACGGCGGTCAGCCCGGCCGCCACCGCGACGCTCGCCCCCGGCGACCCGCCGACCGAGGCCCACAGCGACTTCGCGTAGCCCGCCCGCAGCGCCGGCCAGCCGTCGTACATGCGGCAGGCGGCCAGCCGCGACCCGTCGACCGGCACCGCCCGACCGCCGGCCCGCTTCACCGCCCGCGCC
>DASQNB010000224.1:0-4845 GCA_035645175.1 Geodermatophilus sp. | reverse complement strand
GAGGAGCGAGGGCTGCACGTCGCGGACGTAGACCCGCCCGCCGGCACCGACGCCGGTGCCGACCTGACCGAGCGCGTAGGAGCAGCCGGCGAGGTCCCGCGGCAGGCTGCTGACGTAGACCACGAGGTGCCGGCCCGGCCCGGGCACGAAGCCGGTGCGCTCGGCGACCTCGTCCCACAGCGCGGTCGGGTCCGCGCAGCCGGCCGCGGTCTCCAGCCAGTCGTGGGCCGCGGTCACGCCCAGCCGGACGGCGCCGCCGGTCTCCCCCGCCCAGAACTCCGCGACCGGCCCGTCGACGGCGGCCACCACCTGGGCCAGCGTCGCGCCGTCCGCCGTGCCACCCGCCGGGACGGCCATCGCCACGGTGACCTGGTTGGTGAGCCCCGCGACCCGCGCGGCGCGGACCTCCGGGGCCTCCTCCAGCAGCTGGGTGGCGAGCACGTCGCGGGCGGGCTCCAGGCCCTCCTGCCCGGCGACGTCGTGGACCTGCTCGCCCACCGTGACCTCGACGGTGGAGCCGACCGCCAGGCCGGCGACCGCCTCGGTGGGCACGCGGACGGCCTCGCCCGAGGTGCCCTCCACCCAGGTCAGCGGCGCCTCGGCGTGCTCCTCCTCCGCGACCGAGCCGGCCAGGCCGGCCTCGGGCCAGGCCTGCACGATCTCGCCGACGACGGTGTCCGGCGCCGCGGTCTCGTCGGCCCGGGCCGCCGTCGTCGGCAGCGCCAGGGACAGGACCAGCGCGGTCGCCGCACCGGCCAGCGCCCGGAGCGGGCGGCGGGGGGCGGGGGTGTTCGGGTCGGGGCGCATCCCCCCTGTCCTCGGCGGCCCGCGCGCGCATCGGCACCGGCCGCCGGGAGTCCAGCCGAACCCCGCGTCACATCCGCCCCACGCACCTCCCGGACCCTGGGCGTCCCGTCAGCCGGGCCCCACCCGCCCCACCGGCACCGGCGGCCGAGCGCGGGAGCCCCACGCGCCCCGGCCCCCTCCTCAGCGCTCCCGAACGTGCTGAGCAGTTGGCCCCTCCCAGGCGTCCCCGAGCGTGCGAGGGGATGCAGGAGGGGTCCCTTCTTCAGGCCAGGGCGTCGGCCCGCATCAGCCGCCGGCCGGCCTCGGTGATCGACCCGGACAGCGACGGGTAGATGGCGAAGGTCTGCGCCAGGTCGCTGACCGTCAGTCCCTTGGTCACCGCCAGCGCGATCGGCAGGATCAGCTCGGAGGCCCCCGGGGCGACGACCACGCCACCGACGACGACACCGGTCGCCTGCCGGGCGAAGAGCTTCACGAACCCGTCGTGCAGGTCGGCCATCTTGGCCCGCGCGTTGGTGGCCAGCGGCAGCCGGACGACGTCGATGTCGGCGCCCTCGGGCAGCGTCTTCTCCTGCATGCCGACGGTGGCGATCTCCGGGTGGGTGAAGACGTTGGCCGCGACCGTCTTGAGCCGGATCGGCGTGACCGCCTCGCCGAGCGCGTGCCACATCGCGATCCGGCCCTGCATCGCCGCGACCGACGCCAGCTGGAAGACGCCGGTGACGTCGCCGGCGGCGTAGACGCCGGGCACACTGGTCCGCGAGACGCGGTCGACGACGACGTGCCCGGACGGTGCGAGCTCCACGCCCGTCCCCTCCAGGTTCAGCCCGGCGGTGTTGGGCACGGTGCCGACGGTCATCAGCGCGTGCGACCCCTCGACGGTGCGCCCGTCGGTCAGCTCGACGACGACCCCCTTCTCGGCGCGCCGCACCCCGGCGGCCCGGCCGCGCTCCAGCCGGCCGCCACGGGACTGGAAGACCTCCTCGAGCACCTCGGCGGCGTCGGAGTCCTCGCCGGGCAGCACCCGGTCGCGCGAGGACACCAGGGTGACCGGGACGCCGGCCTCCAGGTAGCCGGAGGCGAACTCGGCACCGGTCACCCCGGAGCCGACGACGACCAGGTGCTCGGGCATGTCCTGGAGGTCGTAGACGTCGCGCCAGTCGAGGATCCGCTCGTGGTCGGGCTCGGCGCCGGGCAGCACGCGGGGGTCGGCGCCGGTGGCGATGAGCACGACGTCGCACTCCAGCGTCTCGGTGACCGCGCCGTCGCCGTCCACCACGTCGACCCGGTGCTCGGCCAGGCCGCGCTGCTCGTCGGAGAGCCGCCCCTGGCCGGCGACGACGCGCACGCCCTCGCCGACCAGGCGGGCCTTGACGTCGGCGGACTGCGCCACGGCCAGGCCCTTGACCCGCTGGTTGACCGCGGCGAGGTCGATGCCGACGGTGGCCAGCTCGGAGCCACGCACGCCGAGGCCGGTCGAGTCGCGCACGCTGCTCATCACCCCGGCCGAGGCGATGAAGGTCTTGGAGGGGACGCAGTCGGTGAGCACGCTCGCCCCACCGACGCCGTCGCGCTCCACCACGGTGACCTGCGCACCGAGGGATGCGGCGACCAGCGCGGCCTCGTAGCCGGCGGGGCCGCCGCCGATGATGACGATGCGGGTCATGTGAGTCCTTCTCGGTGCGCTGCGGACACGTGCCGGGCGCCATTGTCCCCGCTGGGGACGACGACGTGGTCGATCTCCCAGGGAGCGTCGCGCCACACGGCCGTACGCTGGCGGTGATGGGCCTCTACGCCGCCTACGGGTCGAACATGGACCCGGCACAGATGCGCCGGCGCTGCCCGTCCTCCCCGCACGCCGGTACCGGCTGGATCAACGGCTGGCGGCTGACCTTCGGCGCCGAGGAGTACGGGTGGGAGGGCGCGCTGGCCACCCTCGTCCCGGACGACACCACACCGGGCGAGTCGCTCTCCCCTGGTGTCTTCGTCGCCCTCTACGACCTCACCGAGGCCGACGAGGAGGCCCTCGACGCCTGGGAGGGCGCCGACCAGGGGCTGTACCGGAAGCTGCGCCTGCAGGTGCACACGCTCACCGGTGACCAGGTCGCCTGGGTCTACGCGCTGGACACCTTCGAGGGCGGTCTGCCCTCGGCCCGGTACCTGGGCGCGCTCGCCGACGCCGCCGAGGCCGCCGGCGCCCCGGACGACTACCTCGCCGAGCTCCGCGCCCGCGAGTGCCGCTCCACCGGCGTCTGACCGGCCGCCGGCCCGGTGTCAGACCGGCGTCTCCAGCAGCTTCCGCAGCGCGTCGTCCACCTGCTCGAGGTAGGCCGGCGAGAGCCCGAAGAGGGACGCGTGGCCGTGCACGTCCTCGATCACGCGGAACTCGCTGCCGGGGACGAGGGCCTGCTCGGCGGCGCAGTCCTCGGGCGGGAAGAACTTGTCCGTGCTGATCGGCATCACGACCGTCTTCGCGGTGATCCGGCCCAGGGCGGCCGCGAGGTCCCCACCGGTGTGCCGGCTGACGTCGCCGTGCTGCCACTTCCACGCCTGGGCGAGCAGGTCGCCGGCGTCCATCGGCTCGAAGTAGCCCTCCAGGAAGCCGATGACGAAGTCCTCGGGCGAGCTGAACCCCAGGGCGCGCCAGTGCTCACCGGTCCAGAACTCGTTGGACAGCACGTGCAGCGCGAACAGCCCGGCGTGCCGCTGCAGCCCGCCGCGGACGTCGGCGGACTCGCGGTACCAGCCGCCGGCGTACCCGGGGTCGGAGGTGAGCGCGTCGACCAGCGTCTGCGCCCAGATGACGCAGTGCTGGTAGATGCGCGCGGTGCCGGCCAGCGGCGCGGCCCGCTTGACCCTGTCGGGGAACCGGACGGCCCACTCGTAGGTCTGCTGAGCCCCCATCGACCCGCCGAAGACCAGCGCCAGCTCCTCCACGCCGAGCACCTCGCGCAGCAGCCGCTCCTGGGCCACCACGTCGTCCCCGATCCGCACCCGCGGGAAGCGCGCGCGGCCGTAGGGCCCGACCGTGTTGTGCGGTGAGCTGCCCAGCCCGCTGCCGATCTGGTTGACCAGGACGACGTAGTGCTCGGCCGGGTCGATCGCCCGGCCGGGGCCCACGTAGGTCTCCCGCATGACCGAGTGGTTGCCGGAGTACCAGGTCGGGACGAGCACGGCGTTGTCCTTGGCCGCGTTCAGCGTGCCCAGCGTCTGGTAGGCCAGCTGGCAGCCGCGGAGGGTGGCCCCCTCCTCGAGGAGGAGGTCGCCGATGTCGGCGAGCTCGAAGTCGCCGTGGACCGCGGCGGAGTAGTACGGGTTGTCGATCGGCATGGCCGTCCTCACCGGGCATCGGACCTGGCCGCGGTCGCGACCTCCCCGGACGTTAACGGTCCGTGACGGCGCCCACATCCCGGAGCATCCGATCAGTCCCCAGGGGCGCGGAGGAAGGTCTCCAGCAGCTCCCGCGCGGCCAGCGCGGGGGTCAGCTCGCCGGCCAGCACCGCCTTCTCCAGCTCCGGCGCGGCCGCACGGATGCCGGGGTGTGCGCGCAGCCGGTGCTCCAGCCCGTCGCGCACGAGCTGCCGGGTCCAGCGCACCTGCTGGGTGCGCCGCCGCTCCTCGAACGCCCCGGACGCCTTCCGCCGGTCCTGGTGCTCGACCAGCTTGGCCCACACCTCGTCCAGGCCCTCGCCGGTCAGCCCGGCACAGGTGAGCACCGGCACCCGCCAGCCGTCCTCGTCGTGGCCGCGCAGCATCCGGATCGCCCCGGCCAGCTCGCGTGCGGCCTTGCGCGCGTCGACGGCGGCCGGCCCGTCCGCCTTGTTCACCGCGATGACGTCGGCGATCTCGAGGATCCCCCGCTTGATCCCCTGCAGCTGGTCGCCGGTGCGGGCCAGCGTCAGGAACAGGAACGAGTCGACCATCTCGGCGACGGCGATCTCCGACTGCCCGACGCCGACGGTCTCCACCAGGACGACGTCGTAGCCGGCCGCCTCGACGACGACCATCGACTCGCGCGTGGCCTGCGCGACCCCGCCG
>DASQNB010000223.1:0-2451 GCA_035645175.1 Geodermatophilus sp. | reverse complement strand
CTGGAGCCACAGCGTCAAGTCGCTCAAGCCCGGCGGCGTCATCGTCATCTCCGGCGCGACCACCGGCCCCAACCCCGGTGCCGAGCTGAACCGGGTCTTCTTCACCCAGCTGTCGGTCATCGGCTCGACGATGGGCACCCGTGAGGAGCTCGAGGCGCTCATGCGGATGTGCACGGCCACCGGCGTGCGCCCGGTGATCGACGTCGAGCTGCCGCTGACGCAGGCGCGCGAGGGCTTCGAGCGCATGCTCGAGGGCCGGACGGCGGGGAAGATCGTCTTCACGCTCCCGTGAGCCCGGTCGACCGGGTGGTCGCCGCGCTCCGCGAGGCCGGGGTGGACACCGAGGTGCGCCGCTTCGACGAGCCGGTGCCGACGGCGGCCGCCGCCGCGGAGGCGCTCGGCTGCGCGGTGGGCGCGATCGCCAACAGCCTGGTCTTCGACGCCGACGGCGCACCGCTGCTGGTGCTGGCCAGCGGCGCGCACCGGGTCGACACCGGGAAGGTGGCGGCGCTCGTCGGTGCGCGGCGGGTGCGGCGCGCGACCCCGGACCTCGTCCTCGCCGCGACCGGCCAGGAGGTCGGCGGGGTGGCGCCCACCGGCCACCCGGTCCCGCTGCGCGCGCTGGTCGACGTCGACCTCGCGGCGCACCCGCTGCTCTGGGCCGGCGGCGGCGACCACCACACGATGGTCTCGCTCACCTACGCCGACCTGCTGCGGCTGACCGGCGGCGACGAGGCAGCCGTGGCCTGACCCCGCGAGGAGGGGTCCACGATGATCGCTCGTACCTGGCGCGGCTGGGTCCGCACCGAGGACCGTGACGCCTACGTCTCCTACGTCCGGGACACCGGCATCGCGCAGTACCGCGCCACCCCCGGCAACGTCGAGGCGCACCTGCTGACCCGGGATCTGGACGACGGACGCACCGAGGTCGTCACCCTGAGCTTCTGGACCTCGCTCGACGCCGTCCGCCGCTTCGCCGGCGACGACGTCACCGCTGCGGTCTTCTACCCCGAGGACGACCGCTGGCTGGTCGACCGGGAGCGCACGGTCACCCACCACGAGGTCCACGGGTCCGACTGACCCGGCGCGTCAACGACGGTTGACACAGCGCTCGACGTCAACCATAGTTGACGGCATGACCGATACGACACAGGTGGCCTCCGCCGCCAGCAGCCGCGACCCGGCGGTCGGGCTGAGGGCGGTCCGTGCGCTCCGCACCCTGGTGGAGCGGCTCGAGGCCCTGCAGGTGGAGAACGCCCGCGACCAGGGCTGGACGTGGGAGCAGATCGCCCAACTGCTGGGCGTCACCCGGCAGGCGGTGCACAAGAAGCACGCAGGCGGCCGCGGGCCGCTCCGGTGGAGGGACTGACCGTGTTCGAACGCTTCACGCCCGAGGCCCGCGAGGTCGTCGTCCTGGCCCAGGAGGAGGCCCGCACCCTCCGGCACGACCACGTCGGCACCGAGCACCTGCTGCTCGCGCTGCTCCGGCTGGACACCCCGACGACCGCCGTCCTGCGCCGGCACGGGCTCGACCACGCCGAGGTCGCCGAGGCGGTCGCCTCGGCCGGCGGGGACGGCCTGGACGCCGACGCGCTCCGGACCCTCGGCATCGACCTGGACGCCGTCCGGGACGTCGTCGAGGCCACCTTCGGCCCGGGCGCGCTCGACCCGCGCTCCGGCGGACGACGGAAGAGCAGTCCGGGGCACATCCCCTTCACGGCCGGCGCCAAGAAGGTCCTGGAGCTCTCGCTGCGCGAGACCCTGGCGATGCGCTCGAACCGCATCACCGACGGGCACGTGCTGCTGGGTCTGCTCCGCGACGGCCAGGGGCCGACGATGAAGGTGCTGCACGACCGCGGCATCGACCCCGTGGAGCTGCGGCGGGACGTCACGGCGGCCCTGCGGGGCTGACCGTGGCCTCCCCCGGGACGCGCGGCGGCCCGGCGTCCACGACCGGTCGGCCGGGGTGCCTCACGCCGCCGCGGCGGCGCTCCGGGGAGCCAGGCGGCCGCGTCGGGAGCGGACGGCAAGGACCAGGACGACGTCGCCGACGAGCAGCCCGGCCCCCGCAGGCACCGCCATCGCCCATCCGGTGCCCTCCCGGAGCGGACGCCCCACAGCACCTTGCCGACAGCCATCGCGTTGAGCAGGCTCCCTGTAAGGCCCCGGCCCCGTCCAGGGCACCGCCCCGAGCTCGCGAGGGGTGCGGGGACGGGGTCCTTCTCCAGGCTCAGCGGCACGAGACCGGTCAGCGCCACCTTCTCCGGGCTCCAGTCACCGCTCAGCCACTCCCGCTCGAAGCGCAGGAACTCGGCGACGCGCGGGTCCGCCCGGGAGGGGGCCGGGAACCAGAACGTGCTGGTCGCCGGCGCGACCAGGGTGGTCGCGATCCCCACCGGACTGCGCCGGTGGGCCGACCACGCCAGCGGGAGGAGGAACAGGGGTCGGACG
>DASQNB010000222.1:0-2213 GCA_035645175.1 Geodermatophilus sp. | reverse complement strand
AGCCCGAGCCGCTCGACCAGCTGCACCGCCTCGGGAACCCGCGCCAGCATCGCCTCGGGGCCCGTGTCGTACCAGTGCCCGGCCAGCTTGACCCGGTCGAGCTTGCCGCCGACCCGGTCGCCGGCCTCCAGGACGACGATCTCGTCGTCCGGTCGCCGCCGCCGCCACTCGAAGGCGGCGGCCAGGCCGGTGATCCCGGCTCCGACGACGACGAGGCGGGTCACGGGCTCTCCTCGCTGGCGCTCGTCGCGCCCGTGCCCCAGGGTGCTGTGTTCATGCGTGACCTCGCACGCTCGGTCACGGGGTCGTCAGCTCGTGCACCAGCTCGACGACGGAGGTCAGCACGCCGGGGTCGGTGTCGGGCAGCACGCCATGGCCGAGGTTGAACACGTGCCCGCGGGCGGCCCGGCCCTGCGCCACGACCCGGCGCACCTCGCGGTCGACGGTGACCCGGTCGGCGAGCAGGACGGCGGGGTCGAGGTTGCCCTGCAGCGAGCGCCCCGGACCGACCCGGCGCGCGGCCTCGTCCAGGGGCACCCGCCAGTCGACGCCCACGACGTCGGCCCCGGCGTCCCCGATCAGCGGCAGCAGCTCACCGGTGCCGACGCCGAAGTGGATCCTCGGCACGTCCCGGTCGCCCAGGGCGTCGAAGACCGCGCGGGAGTGCGGCAGCACCCGCTCGGCGTAGTCGGCGGCCGAGAGCACCCCGGCCCAGGAGTCGAAGAGCTGGACCGCCGAGGCACCGGCGTCGACCTGGGTGTTCAGGAAGGTCGCCGCGGAGACCGCCAGCCGGTCCAGCAGCCGGCCCCACGCCTCGGGCTCGGCGTACATGAACGCCTTGGTGCGGGCGTGCTCCTTGGAGGGCCCGCCCTCGATCAGGTAGGTGGCCAGGGTGAACGGCGCGCCGGCGAAGCCGATCAGCGGCGTGGCCCCCAGCTCGGCCACCAGCCGGCGGACGGCGGTGGCGAGGAAGGCCAGCCGGTCGGGCTCCAGGGAGGGGAGCGCGTCGACGTCGGCGACGCTGCGCACCGGCTGGGCGATCACCGGGCCGACGCCGGGCTCGATGTCGATGTCGACGCCCGCGACCACCAGCGGCAGCACGATGTCCGAGAAGAGGATGGCGGCGTCCACGCCGTGCCGGCGCACCGGCTGCAGGGTGATCTCGGTGACCAGGTCGGGGTCCTGGCAGGCCTCGAGCATCCGGGTGCCGGCGCGCAGCGCGCGGTACTCCGGCAGCGAGCGGCCGGCCTGGCGCATGAACCACACCGGGGTGCGCCGCACCGGCAGGCCGCGGGCGGCCCGGACCAGGTCCGAGTCGGCGGGGAGGGGCGCGGGCGTCGGCGCGGGATCGGCAACAGCGGTCACGACGTCCCATCCTCCCAGAAACGGCATGGCTTCCCAGAAACGGCATGGCCTCCCAGAACCCGTGCGGCGCGTCGGCGGCACGGGGCGGTCCGGCGACCTACCCTGCGAACGTGGAGCCTTCCAGCCTGGCCGGTGCCGGGCCCGGCGCCGGTGACCGCCCGGGCGGCGAGCCGCCGGAGGAGTTCCGCGCTGCTCTGGAGGCGCTGGCCGGCGTGACCGCCCGCCCCGAGATCCTCCTGGAGCCCATCCCCGCCCCGCAGCGACTGGCGCCCCACGCGTACGCGGTGGGCGCACTGGTCACCGAGCCCGACGGCGACGAGGACGTCGAGGTCGCCAACGGGCGGTTCATCGTGCTGCACGACCCCGCCGGCCACGAGGCCTGGGCCGGCACCACCCGCTGCGTCGGCTACCTGTCGGCCACCACCGACGAGCACATGGTCGACGACGCGATGTTCTCCGAGGTCGCGTGGAGCTGGCTGACCGACGCCCTCGAGGAGTGCGGCGCCACGTCGCACGCCCTGGGCGGCACCGTCACCCGGACCGCCTCGACCCGCTTCGGCGAGCTGGCCGGCCCCGAGCACTCGGTCGACGTCGAGATCCGTGCCTCGTGGACGGCGGAGGACACCGACCTCGACCGGCACCTCACCGCGTGGCTGACCGTGCTGGGCAACGCGGCCGGGCTGCCCCCACCCGGCGTCCGGCTGCTGGGTCCCTCCGGGCAGCAGGGGGACGGCACTCTCTAACATCGGTGTCCCGGGGTGCCTGACGCCCCGTGCCGCGCCCCGCCCGGGGCCCGCCGCGGTCCGTGCCGCGGAACCGTGCGCCGTACCCGCTGTCGAGAAGGTGGA
>DASQNB010000221.1:0-4590 GCA_035645175.1 Geodermatophilus sp. | reverse complement strand
CCGTTGCGCGGTAGAGGTGTGCCCGAGCGCCAGGAGCTGCCGATCGAGGGGACGATGGCCGGGCGGGCGTTCCGCCGGGTCCAGGTGGTCAACAGCCCCGCCGAGCACGGCCACCGGCTCTGGATGCCGCTGCTGGACGGGGTCGAGCGGCTCGGCGTGGCCGAGCTGGTCCTCCTGGAGGCGCCCACCGGCGACCAGCTCGACGAGCTCCGGGCGTTCGTCAGCCTCGTCGCCGAGCTGATCGTGGTCAACGACGCCTACAGCGACGTGTTCGCCCGGCTGCGACGCCGCAAGACCCTGTCCCTGGCGGCGGAGATGCAGTGGGAGCTGCTTCCCCCGATGTCCTTCGGCACCGAGCGGGTGGTCGTCACCGGCGGGCTGGAGCCGGCCTACGACGTCGGTGGCGACTCCTTCGACTACGCCATCAACGGCAGCATGATGGACCTGCTGGTGATCGACTCGGTCGGGCACGGGCTGACGGCCGCGGTGTTGGCCAGTGTCGCGGTCAGCACCTACCGGCACGCCCGCCGCAACATGCTTGACCTGCCGGACATCGCGGTGGAGATCGACGCCGCGATCGCCGCCCAGTTCGGCGCCAGTCAGTTCGCCACCGCGGTGCTCGCCCGCCTGGACATCGACACCGGGCGGCTGCTGTGGATCAACGCCGGCCACCCCGAACCGCTCATCGTGCGTGGCCCGTCGCTGGTGCGGCCGCCGCACTGCCCACCCAGTCGCCCACTGGGTCTGCAGGACGGCAGGCCGATCTGCTGCGAGACCCGACTGGAGCCCGGCGACCGCCTGGTGCTCTACACCGACGGCATCACCGAGGCCCGCTCTCCCGACGGGGAGTTCTTCGGCGAGCAGCGGTTGGCGGACTTCATCAGCGTCGCCGCCGCGGCCGGCGACCCCGCACCCGAGACGGTCCGCCGCCTCATGCGGCACGTCCTCAGCCACCAGGCCGACCAGCTCCAGGACGACGCCAGCGTCGTGATCCTGGAATGGCGGACCGGCAGCGAACGCCGACTGCAGCTCTAGCTGTACTGACCGGCGAGGTCGGTCAAGCGGCTGATGGGCGGGTGGCCGCCGATGCCGGTGTGGGGGCCGGTGGTGATGGTGGCCGTGTAGCCACCCAGGAGAGGCCGGTCGGCTTCGCTGCTGGACAGCTGGGCGAAGACCCATTCGCTCGTCATGGTGCGGTTGGACCGCTCGGCCTTACCGCTGGTCTGCCGCTGGTCTGTGGCCGGTAGGGGCGGATCCGCTTGGGTGTGATGCCCAGCTGGGCGCAGGCGGTGGCCCAGTTGCAGCCGCGGTGGCAGCCGCCGTTGTCGGTCAGTACCCGGTGGGCGGTCACGCCGCGGGCGGTGAACCAGGCGGCCGGCTGGAGCGATCCGCCATGCCGGCCCGGCCTTCGGCCGCGTACCGCTCGGCCCTCCGGTCGGCGGTGATCCAGGCGACCCCGAACGTCCGCTCTCGGCGCCCGCCGGTGACCAACCGGTCCGACCGGCCCCACGCTGCTGCAGTCATGGGCCGGCGGTGAGCCCGCGCAAGACCGGGACGGTCTCGCTGGGCCCGGGCATCTGATCGATCTCCCGCCGCATGCGGCCGGCCCGCGCGGCGTACCCAGGAGTGGCCAGCAGACTTCGGGCCCGGTCGGCCACCGCGTCGGTGGTGACCTCGTCGGGCGCCAGCACGAGCCCCGCCCCGGCGGCAGAGACGTTGGCGGCATTGACGGCCTGGTCCGGCAGCGCCTGCGGGAGCACCAACTGAGGGCGCCCGCGCGCCAGGGACGCGAGTGTGGTCCCGCTGCCCCCGTGGTGGACGACCAGATCCACGTACTCGAGCAGGGCTGCCTGCGGGACGAAGCTCGCCACGCGGACGTGTCCGGGCAGCCGACCCAGAGCGCGGGGGTCGCTGTGGTGGCCGACGGCCACCAGAACGTCGACGTCCAGCGCGGCCAGTCCTCGGGCCGCCGCGCGCAGGACGGGCAGGGCGACGAACGACACCGTCCCGAGGGTGAGGTACACCAGTGGGCGGGATCGGGGCGCGGTCACCCACGCCGGCATGGGGATCCCGCCGTCACTCCAGGGCACCGGCCGCAGCCGGACGACGGGGAGCGGGGACACGGGCGGGCTGCGGTGCAGACCGGGCGGATAGATGTCGAGGTACCGGGCCCCGAGGACGGCCATTCCCCCTGGCCGGGGCGCCTCCGGAACGGGCCAGTGCCGGAGCACGGTGTCGACCAGGCGCTCCTGCACCGGCCGGGGAAGCGGGCCCAGACCATGGCGGACCACCGGGATCCCGGCGACGGCGCCGGCGACGGCCGCCCCGAGGTTGGCCTCGTCATACACCAGGAGATCCGGTCGCACCCGGGCCACGACGTCGAGCAGCCGGGGAGCCGTGGTTGCCGGTAGCACCTCGGCGAACAGCGCGTTGCCCAGACGCCACCGCTCGGCCGGCGGCAGCTCCGCAAGCTGAGGCCGCGTCCGGAGCAGTTCCCGCCGAGCCCCGGCGACGTCGCAGGGGACGTCCTCGACCCGCCAGCCCAGAGCCCGCATCGCCGAGGCCAGCGGGTCGGCTGTGGCCAGCACGACATCGTCCCCGGACTCGCGCAGCGCGGTCGCCAGTGGCATCAGCGGATACAGATGGCCGAACGCTGGCAGTGCGGCGAGCAGGACCCGCATCCAGTGGACGCTAGCCGGTCACAGGCCCTGGACGACCACCGCCGACGCGACATCCGGCGGCTGCTGCGCCACACCCGCCCGGAGTCCTCGCCGGCTGGGCCCGGTGACATGACCCACCCGGAGGCCCTGCTGGCTTGGCTGCGTCCCGTCCTCCGCGAGCTGAGCGACAGCGGCAGAACGTCCCTGTCCTCGTCCACGGCCGTCGGTCCGGCCGCTCACCCGACGTCCGGCTAGCGCGACAGGCGACGTTCGGCCCAAAGGCCGCCTTCGAGCCGGATCGGTCGACAGTCCGCGCGTTGACCGAACGTCACTTGTCCAGGCGGACCTGGCGGAAGACACTCCGGCAATGGCCACCTTCGTGCTGGTGCACGGTGGCTTCTGCCGCCGGTGGGTGTGGGAAGACACGGCCACCGCCCTGGCGGCGAAGGGCCACCGGGTCGAGGTCGTCGATCTGCCGAGCTCGGGCCCCGATCCCGCGGCCGGGGGCGGGCTGGCGGGCGACGTGGGGACGGTCCGGCGGGCCGTTGATGCCTGCGGCACGGGCGTCGTACTCGTCGGCCACTCCGGCAGCGGGATGGTGCTCGCCGAACTGGCCGACCATCCCGGAGTCGGGCACAGCGTGTACGTGGCAGCTCTGCGCCCCCGGAAGGGCCAGTCGATCGCAGATCTGCTCGGCGGCCAGATCCCGGGGTGGATGGTGGTAGATCCGGAGGAGGGCGTGGTCCGGGTCAGCGACAGCCCCGACGTGGTCCGACAGGCACTGTGCGCCGATGTCGAGGAGGACCGCTTCCTGCGCGAGGTCTACCCCCGCTTCGTCGCGTCGTCGTTGCAGCTCATGGCGGACGCGAGTTCGGCTCCTCCTGCCGCCCACGAGACCACGTACGTCATCTGCGAGCAGGACCAGGCAGTTCCGGTCGCGGCCCAGGAGGCCATGTCCGCCCAGGCCGATCGCGTTGAGCGGCTGCCGTCATCCCACAATCCTCAGCTGAGCATGCCGCAGCGGCTCGCCGAGGTCTTGGACAGCGCGGCCAGGGCTACTGCCGGCGGGCCATCCTCGCTGGCCCCTTGAGCCGCGGAACCGCGGGGAACGGGTGGGCCTGCCCAACACCCCCTGACACAGCGGCTGTGTCTCTGTGTGGGCCGCTGAGAGCAGGCGTTGCTCGATGCGCCCGGACGACCTGCTGCGTCCGGACCGACATCAGGTGGTCGGCGGTGGACCGGTGATGGACACCCCGTAACTGCTGAGTACCTGCGCGAGCCGTTCCACTGCCTCGGGAGGCGGGGGTCCGGGTACTGGCGGCAGTTCGGCGTCGCGGTTGCTGGGAGTGCCATCGGTGACGAAGAACTGCTCGAAGCCCGCCGGCGTGATGAGGAGGAGAAACCGCGCGGTGTCGCTGCCGACCCGATAGGCGTGCTCGCTACCTGAGGGCAGATACAGGGTGTCGCCGGCCGACACGACCGTGTGGTCCCCATTCGACCAGCCGTCGAGGTCGCCGTCGAGGACGATGAAGGTCTCGGCCTCCCGGGTGTGCCGATGCACAGGCGTGCCTGTCCCCCTGCGCCCGACGTGCTCGATCAGCGCGAGGCTGCCCGCGGTGTCATGGCCGGTGAGGCGCACACGGAGACGCAGGCCCAGGTGGTCGTACGTGTCTCCCGCGGCGGCGCGAATGAGTTGAGTCGTCATAGCCGCTCCTTCGACAACGTCCTTGCAGTGTGACGGCAGCCGGCGCGGTCGTCTGCGTCGGCTGTCCCTGAGTCGGCCGTTGATGGCGATCGGTGTTCAGTGCCCATCCGAGTTGGCACCTCACCGCTGGGCCCGCCAGGAATCGCTCCGAGTTGCTGCAGCAGACTCACGACGTCCATGACGATGCGACTCTCCGCCAGTTTCCCGTCACGCAAGTGGTCGATC
>DASQNB010000220.1:0-2438 GCA_035645175.1 Geodermatophilus sp. | reverse complement strand
GCAGCTGCAGCAGGACCACGTCGTCCGGCTGGAGTCCCGGCCGCCCAACATCGAGGGCCGGGGCGCGATCACCATCCGCGACCTGGTGCGCAACTCGCTGCGGATGCGCCCCGACCGGATCGTGGTCGGGGAGTGCCGCGGCGGGGAGTCCCTGGACATGCTGCAGGCGATGAACACCGGCCACGACGGCTCGCTGTCCACGGTGCACGCCAACTCACCCCGCGACGCGATCGCCCGGCTGGAGACCCTGGTGCTGATGGCCGGCATGGACCTGCCGCTGCGGGCCATCCGCGAGCAGATCGCCTCGGCCGTCGACGTCGTCGTCCAGCTGACCCGGCTGCGCGACGGCACCCGGCGGGTCACCCACGTGACCGAGGTGCAGGGCATGGAGGGGGAGACGGTCACCCTCCAGGACGCCTTCCTCTTCGACTACTCCGCCGGGGTGGACGCCGCCGGCCGCTTCCTCGGCAAGCCGGTGCCGACCGGGGTGCGGCCGCGGTTCACCGACCGCTTCGCCGAGCTCGGCATCCAGGTCTCGCCGCGGGTGTTCGGCACGGTGGAGCCGCGGCGGGGGTGGGCCTGATGCTGCTCGCCGCCGGGTTGCTCGCGGTCACCGGCGCGCTGCTGCTGCTCGCCCTCGTCGTCCTGCCGGCCGGGCCGCGGCGGGTGCCGCTGTCCCGCCTGGACCCGACGGTGGCGCCGCCGCCGTCCCCGCTGGCCGGCGCGTCGGCCGCGGCCGGTGCCGCGGTGGAGCGGGCGCTGGCCCGCCGCGGCCGGGTGGCCTCGGGCGCGGCGGCGCTGGAGCGGGCGGGGGTGGCGATGGCGCTGCCGGACGTCGTCCTGCTCGTGGGCCTGGCCACCGTCGTCCTCGGGGCGCTCGGGCTGCTGCTCGGCGGGGTGCTGCCGGCCGTGCTCCTCGCGGTCGCCGCCCCGGTGGCCGCCCGGCTGGTGGTCCGGGTCCGCACGGGGCGACGGCAGGCGGCGTTCGCCGACCAGCTCGACGACTCGCTGCAGCTGATGGCGTCGAGCCTGAGGGCCGGGCACAGCCTGCTGCGCGCGGTGGACGCCGTCTCCACCGAGGCCGCCGCGCCGACGTCGGAGGAGTTCGCCCGGATCGTCAACGAGACCCGGGTGGGCCGCGACCTCGGCGACGCCCTCGACGAGGTGGCCGAGCGGACCGGCAGCGACGACTTCCGCTGGGTCGCCCAGGCGATCGGCATCCACCGCGAGGTCGGCGGCAACCTGGCCGAGGTGCTCGACACCGTCGGGCACACCATCCGGGAGCGCAACGCCATCCGCCGGCAGGTCAAGGCGCTGTCGGCCGAGGGCAAGTTGTCGGCGGTCGTGCTGATGGCGCTGCCGTTCGGCATCGTCGTGTTCCTCGGGGTGACCAACCCGGCCTACCTGTCCGGGTTCACCGAGAGCCTGGTCGGCTGGTGCATGGTCGCGGCCGTCGTCGTCCTGCTGGTCGTCGGCGGGCTGTGGCTGAAGAAGACCGTGGCGATCCGGTTCTGATGCTGCCGACCCCCGTGCTCGCGGCCGTCCTCGCCGTCGCCCTCGCCGTCCCGCTGCTGGGCTGGGCGCTGCTGGCCCGCCCGCAGGACGCCGCTGCCCGCGCCCGGGCCAACCTGACCCGCGGGATGGAGCTGCCCGGCGCGGGAGCCGCGCGACCGCGGGCCCGGCTGCTGCCCCGGCTGGCCCGCGCGCTCACCCCGGCCGGCACGGTGGCCCGGCTCAACCGGCTGGCCGGAGCGGCCGGGCGCCCCGCGGAGTGGCCGGTGCCCCGGCTGGTCGCCGCGAAACTGGTGCTGGCCCTCGTCGCCGGGTCGCTCGGGACGCTGGTCGCGGTCGCGAGCCCCGGCCCGCTCACCGTGCTGACGGCCGTCGTCGTCACCGGCGTGGCCTATGTCGTCCCCGAGCTGCTGCTGTACAGCCGCGGCCAGGAGCGGCAGCAGGCGATCTCGCTCGAGCTGGCCGACACCCTCGACCAGATGACCATCGCGGTGGAGGCCGGGCTCGGCTTCGAGGCGGCGATGTCCCGGGCCGGGCGCAACGGCCGCGGCCCACTGGCCGAGGAGCTGGTGCGCACGCTGCAGGACATCGCCGTCGGCCAGCCGCGCCGGGAGGCCTACCTGGCGCTGGCCGAGCGGACGGCGGTGCCCGACCTGCGCCGCTTCATCCGCGCGGTCGTCCAGGCCGACGCGTACGGCGTGTCCATCGCCGACGTGCTGCGCACCCAGGCGGCGGAGATGCGGCTCAAGCGCCGGCAGCGGGCCGAGGAGAAGGCGATGCAGATCCCGGTGAAGGTCATCTTCCCGCTGATCCTGTGCATCCTGCCGACGCTGTTCATCGTGCTGCTCGGCCCCGCCGCCCTCGACATCGCCGCGGCCTTCGGCGGCGAGTGAGTGGGCGTCCGCGACCCGCCGAGTCCTGCGAAC
>DASQNB010000219.1:0-1998 GCA_035645175.1 Geodermatophilus sp. | reverse complement strand
ACCTCGAGGTCCGGTTCGCCGCCGGCGAGGAGATGCGCACCGAGGTGTCGGCGAAGTTCCGCCGCGAGCGGGTCGAGGCCGAGCTCGCCGCCGCCGGGCTGCGGATGACCTCGTGGTGGACCGACCCGGACGGCGACTTCGGCGTCTCGCTCGCCGTCCCCGCCTGAAGGAGGACCACCCTTCCCCCCACCCCTCGTAGAAGGACCCCGTCCTCCCCACCCCTCGCACGCTCAGGGCGGGGCCCGGGAGGGGGCCGGCGGGCCCCTGCAGGAAGGCCCCCCCGATGATCATGGGGTCCGGGTGGCGACACGCCGTCCGGACCTGGTGTGTCACCACCGCAACTCCATGATCGTCGCGAGGGGCGTCCGGCGTGGGGACGAGCAGCCAGGGGTGGCGCGCCGGGGCGCCGCACCGGGATCGCTGCATCCGGGACGCCGTCGTGCCCGGAAGGGGGGGTGTCAGGCACACCTCACCAACGACGGAAGGAACTGCCACGATGACCCGCACCCGCACCGCCTTCGCACTCGCCGCCGGAGCCACCGGGACCCTGGTCGCCCTCAGCGCCTCCCCTGCCCTGGCGGACAGCCACACCGCCACGGTCTCGGTCCTGCACGCCGTCCCCGACACCCCGGTCGACGTCTACGCCAACGGTGAGCGGCTCATCGACGACTTCCAGCCGGGCACCCTCACCGACCCGCTGGAGCTCCCGGGCGGCAGCTACGACCTCGCCCTCTTCCCGGCCGACGCACCCGACGGCTCCGGCGACCCGCTGCTGTCCGCGGACGGCGTCGACGTGCCGGCCGGGGCGAACGCCACCGTGGTCGCCCACCTGACCGAGGCCGGCCAGCCGGCGCTGACCCCGTTCGTCAACGACACCTCGGAGATCCCCGCCGGCCAGTCCCGGGTGACCGTCCGGCACACCGCTGCCGCGCCGGCCGTCGACGTCCGCGCCGGTGGCCAGGTGGTCGTGCCCGGCCTGACCAACCCGAGCGAGGAGTCGCTCACCGTGCCCGCCGGCACCGTCAGCGCCGACGTGGTGCTGGCCGGCACCGACACCGTGGCGATCGGCCCCGCCGACCTGACGCTGGCCGAGGGCTCGACCACGGTCGTCTACGCGTGGGGCTCGGAGGCGGCCGGCTACGAGCTCGCCGTCCAGACGGTCTCCGGGTCGGCCTCCTCGCCCTCCGGCGTCCCCGGCGGCTCGGCCGGCCTGGTCGACGACGGCGGTCTGCCGCTGCCGGTCGCGGCGGTGTCGCTGGCCGGACTGGTGGCCGCAGGTGTCGCCGTCCGCCGCCTCGCCGGCTCGCGGGCCTGACCGCACCGGTACGGAGGAGCGAGCCATGCGTCCCGCCGCTGCCGTCGCGGTCCTGGGTGTGGCTGTCGCGGTCGGCGTGCCGACCGGCTGGCAGCTGACCCGGGAGCCGGCGGCGGCGGGCGCGCCGCTCGAGCAGGTGCTCGCGGAGCCCGCCCCGCCGCCCCCGGCCGCCGCCGCGCCGACGGTCACCACCCGGGACGCCGCGCCCACCGTCGTCCCCCAGCGGCCGGCGCCGGTGCGGCTGGCCGTGCCCGCGCTCGGCGTGGACGCGCCGGTCGAGCCGGTGGGCGTCCGGGACGACGGCCAGATGGCCCTGCCCGACGACGTCGACCGGCTGGGCTGGTACCGCTTCGGGCCGGTGCCGGGGGCCGAGGGCTCCGCGGTGTTCGCCGGCCACGTCGACGACGCCGACCAGGGCCTGGGAGCCCTCGCCCCGCTGCGGGACGCCGAGCCGGGCGCCGAGGTGGTGGTCACCGACGCGGCCGGGACGGCGACCCGCTGGCGGGTCGTCTCGCGCGAGGTGCTCGAGAAGCAGGCGCTGCCGGTGGACCGGCTGTTCGCCCGCACGGGGGAGCCCCGCCTGGTGCTGGTCACCTGTGGCGGACCGTTCCTCCCCGACGTCGGCGGCTACCGCGACAACGTCGTGGTCGTCGCGGAGCCGCTGACGTGATCAAGGACCTCGC
>DASQNB010000218.1:0-1689 GCA_035645175.1 Geodermatophilus sp. | reverse complement strand
CGCCAACACGCCAAGGTGATTCGGTTTTACGCCGAGTCCTTAGAGCTCGTCTCATGTGGCGAGCTTCTTGTAGCAGGTAAGCGTGGAAGCCAAGGTGAGAAATGCGGTGAACAGCCGGGCGGAGCGCTCATAGCGAACGGTTAGCCGGCGGTAGCCGGTCAGCCAGGCGAAGGAGCGTTCGATGACCCAGCGGTGCCGGCCCAGCCGGGTGGCGGTCTCCACGCCGCGGCGGGCGATGCGCGGAGTGATCCGCCGAGCGCGCAGCCAGGTGCGCAGATGCGGATAGTCATAGCCCTTGTCGGCGTGCAGCTTGCCCGGCCGGCGGCGCCGCGGGCCCCGTGGGGAGCGGATGGCGGGGATGGCCTGCACCAGCGGGATGAGGGCGAGGCTGTCGTGGGTGTTGGCCGCACTGACCGCCACGGCCAGCGGCAGGCCGCCGGCATCGGTGAGGACGTGCAGCTTGGAGCCGGGTTTGCCGCGGTCGACCGGGTTCGGCCCGGTCAGCGAGCCCCCTTTTTCGCCCGCACGCTGGCCGCATCCACGACCGCGCGGGACCAGTCGATGCTCGCCTGCTCACCGAGGCGATCGAGCACCGCCCGGTGCAGCCGCCGCCACAGCCCGGCCTGAGTCCAGGCCACGAACCGGCGGTGCGCGGTGGCCTTGGAGACCCCGAACTCCGCGGGCAGGTGCCGCCAGGCACAGCCGGTGGTCAGCACGTAGACGATCGCGGTGAACACCGCCCGGTCATCAACCTGTCGGGTGCCGCCACCCTGCGGGCGCTCGCGCTGCGCCGGGATCAACGGCTCGACGATGTCCCACAGCCCATCAGGCACCAGGTCCCGGCCCAGTCGTTCTGCCACGACCGGACAACACCGTGCAGGTCACCGGCCATCCACGTGAGACAAGCTCTAACGATCATTAACGGCCGGTGTTCCGTAGTCTGCTGACAGCCGGCGCGCCGCGCGCTATGCCATAGCCATGAGGTACGCCCAGGGTGGCGGGCTGACCGCCGAGGAGTGCGCCCGGCGGGAACAGGTGCGGCTGGCGGCCGCGGAGTGGATCGAGGAAGGGGCCAGCGACCGGGAGGTGGCCGAGCGCTTCCGAGTGACCCGGATGTCGGCCAACCGGTGGCGACGGGCGCTGGCCGCCGGCGGCCGCCCGGCGCTGGCGTCGAGGGGCCCGGGCGGGGCCCGCTGCCGGCTCAACTCGGCCCAGCTCGAAGAGCTACAGGTGCTGCTCGATGCCGGCCCGGCGGCGTGGGGCTGGACCGATCAGTGCTGGACGCTGCCGCGCATCGCCGCGGTCGTCCACGAGCGGTTCGGCGTGGACTACACCCTGCCCGGGCTGGACCTGTTGCTGCACCGGCTCGGCTGGAGCGTGCAAGTCCCCGCCCGACAGGCGGTCGAACGCGACGAGGAGCGGATCACCGCCTGGCGCGAGGAGACCTGGCCGCAGATAAAAAGACCGCGGCGGACCTGGGCGCCTGGCTTATCTTCGAAGACGAGTCCGGCCAGGGGCTGAGGCCGCCGAAGGGTCGTACCTGGGGCCGCCGCGGTCGCACCCCGGTGGTGCGGGTGACCGCGGCGATCAGCCCGCGGGTGTCGGTGGCTGCACTGGTCGCGGTCAAGCCCGGGCACCGGCCGCGGCTGATCTATCGCACCCACCGCAGTCGCCGCGGCGGCGGGCGTA
>DASQNB010000217.1:0-7588 GCA_035645175.1 Geodermatophilus sp. | reverse complement strand
CGCCGGACCGCACGGGACGGCGTGTGGTCGCACTGTTCGGTCCCTATCGCCGGCGGGTCGCCGTGGTCGCGGTGACGATCCTGATCTCCTCGCTGCTGGGCATCACGCTGCCCTTCCTGACCCAGGCGATCTTCGACCGGGCCCTGTTCCCTCGGACGGTCGAGGGCTCCATCGGGCAGCCGCGGATCGGCCTCTTGGTGGCGCTGGTGGGGGCGAGCATCGCCATCACGCTCCTGGGCGCCCTGCTGGCGGTCGCCCAGACGTGGCTGGCGACCCGCCTGGGCAATGCGGTCATGCGTGACCTGCGTGACCGGCTGTTCGCTCATCTGCAGCGGATGGAGCTGGCGTTCTTCACCAGCACCCGCACCGGGGAGATCCAGAGCCGGCTGGGTAACGATGTCGCCGGCGTGCAGTCGGTGGTCACCGACACAGCCAGCTCCATCCTCGGCAACACCGTGACCGTGGTGAGCGCGCTGGTCGCCATGCTGGTGCTGTCGTGGCGGCTGACCCTGGTCGCAGTGGTGCTGCTGCCGGTCTTCGTCCTGCTGCAGGTGCGGGTCGGCCGGGTGCGGCGCAAGGTCGCCGGCGCCACGCAGCGCTCGGTCGCCGACATGACCGCGATCACCCAGGAGACGCTGTCGGTGAGCGGGGTGCTGCTCGCCAAGGTCTTCGACCGGCAGCAGGCCGAGGTCGAGCGGTACTCCGCGGAGAATGCGCGCCAAGCCGATCTGCAGGTCCGCCAGACCATGACCGGGCAGTCGTTCTTCGCGACCGTGCAGGCGTTCTTCGGGCTCACGCCGGCGCTGGTGTACCTGGTGGCCGGTCTGTCGATCGGCGGTGTCTTCCTCGCCGGGGGTGCCGCCACCCTCACCGCAGGGACGATCGTGGCCTTCACGACCCTGCAGACCCGGCTGCTCTTCCCGGTCGTGCAACTGCTGCGCGTCGGGGTCGACGTCCAGACGTCGCTGGCCCTGTTCGAGCGCGTCTTCGAATACCTCGACCTCGAGCCCGCCATCGTCGAACGGCCGGGCGCGGTCGACCTCGTCAAGGAGGACGTGGCCGGGCACGTGACCTTCGAGGACGTGCGTTTCCGCTACGGCGGCGGTGATCGCGCCGGAGCCGACGGCGCACAGCCCTGGACCCTCGACGGGGTCAGCCTCGACGTGTCGGCCGGTTCGCTGGTTGCCTTCGTCGGCCCCAGCGGTGCCGGGAAGACCACCGCGTCCTACCTGGTGCCCCGGCTGTACGACGTCGACGCGGGCCGGGTCACCCTCGACGGCCACGACGTCCGGGACCTCACTCGAGCGTCGCTGGCACGGGCGATCGGCGTGGTGACGCAGGAGTCCTACCTCTTCCACGCATCGGTGCGGGACAACCTGCGGTACGGGCGTCCCGACGCCAGCGACGCGGAGATCGAGGCGGCGGCTCGTGCGGCCAACATCCACGACCGGATCCAGCGCCTCGCCGACGGCTACGACACGACGGTGGGGGAGCGCGGGTACCGGCTCTCGGGCGGTGAGAAACAGCGGCTGGCCATCGCGCGGGTACTACTCGCCGACCCGCGGGTGCTGATCCTCGACGAGGCGACCTCGGCCCTCGACACCGCCAGCGAGCGGCTGGTGCAGCAGGCGCTGGAGGAGGCGATGCACGGCCGGACGACCATCGCCATCGCCCACCGACTGTCGACCGTCCTCGCCGCCGACGCGATCTTCGTGTTCGACCGCGGGCGAGTGGTCGAGCGCGGCACCCACGCCGAGCTGATCGGCCAGGGCGGCCTCTACGCCAAGCTCTACGCCGAGCAGTTCGGCGGCGGCACCGTTCAGGCCCGATGCGACGACGGGGTGATCTTCGCCGACGGCGAGGTCGTGTGGCACGCCGCAACCCGCGACGACACGCATCACGACGACCGGCATGGCCGGGATCGGCTGCTCGAACCCGTACCCCCAGCTCGGCCTCCGCTTCGGGGCTTGCCTTGAGCCAAGCCCCGACCGACGGCGACGTGGATGATGATCGCTCAGACGAAGACGTCGTCCACGGCCAGGTACTTCTCGATCACAGGGGCGGCGACGTACCGCTGACCCGGTCCGGCGCCGTAGGCCGCCCAGATCCGGGCGCCGGAGGCCACCCCGATCGTCATCCAGACCGCCGCCTCCCGCACGCCGATGACGTGCGGCTCGCGGTCGAGGGGCTCAGCGACGCCCCTGGCGCACGCGAACTGGAGAGGGGAGGGTGTGCGGCGTGGTGACCCGTGTGTGCCCCGAGTGGGGTCTCCCGGTCGCCACTCTGGCCGCCCACGCCGCCCGGCCGGTCCCGTGGGTGGTCGTTCCGCCAGCTGAGGAGGAGAGAAACGCCATGGGTACGCGGTACCAGGTGACCGGCGCAGGTGCCGGCGGTCCGACCTGCGCCCATCTGGACCAGGCCACCGATGTCGAGCCCAGCACCAGCGAGGGCTGCGAGGACTGCCTGCGGGAGGGCACCGAGTGGGTCCACTTGCGGGAGTGCCTCAGCTGCGGTCACGTCGGCTGCTGCGACAGCAGCCCCCGCCGGCACGCCAGCGCGCACTACCGGGGCACCCAGCACCCGTTGATCCGCTCGATGGAGGCCGGGGAGGACTGGGGCTGGTGCTACCCCGACCAGATCGTCCTGGCGCCGGTCCGGTGAGGACCGGGCCGGCGGACGAACCGCGGCCGCGCCTCGCGGCCGGCTGACGGACCGAGGATGGACGGAACGCCGCTGGCGGCCGCAGCGGACAGCGCGGTGTCGGTCGAGGGTCTGTTCGAGCTGCTCGGGCTGGTGGTCATCGTCGCCGTCGTCGCGGCACTCGGCCGCCGGGTGCAGGTGGCCGGTCCGATCCTGCTCGTGCTGGTCGGCTTCCTGCTCTCCTACGTCCCGGGCGTGCCGGACTACCGCATCGACCCCAACGTCGTGCTGCTGCTCTTCCTGCCCCCGCTGCTGTACGCCGCGGCCTGGCGCACCTCGAACCGCTCGTTCCGCAGCAACCTGCGCCCGATCGGCCTGCTCTCGGTCGGGCTGGTGCTGTTCACCACGCTCGTCGTCGGGCTGGTCGCGTGGGCCGTCGTCCCCGGCCTGCAGCTGTCCGCGGCGTTCGCACTGGGCGCGGTGGTCGCCCCGCCCGACGCCGTGGCGGCCACCGCGGTGGCCCGGCGCAGCGGCCTGCCCCGCCGCGTGGTCACCATCCTCGAGGGCGAGAGCCTGCTCAACGACGCGACGGCGCTGACCACCCTGCGGGTGGCGATCGCGGCGGCGGCCAGCTCCGTCACGCTGCTCGACTTCGCCTGGGAGTTCGCCGTCGCCGCGCTCGGCGGGGCGCTGATCGGGCTGGTCACCGCCTGGGTCGCCGCCCAGCTGCACCGGCGCAACGACGAGCCGGTCCTCGACGTGGTCCTGTCCGTGCTCACGCCGTTCACCTCCTACCTGCTCGCCGAGGCGGTCGGGGCCTCCGGCGTGGTTGCCGTGGTGAGCACCGGCCTGTGGCTGAGCCAGCGCTGGTACCGCCTTTTCTCGCCCGCCTCGCGGACGCTGGCCACCCCGCTGTGGAACGTGGCGGACTTCCTGCTCACCGGTGTCGTCTTCGCGCTCATCGGCCTGGAGCTGCCGGCGATCGTCAGCGGCATCGAGGGCACGCCGGCGGGCACGGTCGTGGTCGGTGCCGTCGCCGTCACGCTCGCCGTCGTCCTGAGCCGTCCGCTCTGGGTCTTCCCGGCCACCTACCTGGCCCGGCTGGTCCCGAGGGTCAGGCGGCGCGACCCGGCGCCGCCCTGGCAGTACCCGGCGGTGATCTCGTGGGCCGGCATGCGCGGCGTGGTGTCGCTGGCGGCCGCGCTCGCCTACCTCCCGCAGCTGCCGCAGGGCGAGCTGCTGACCTTCTTCACCTTCGTCGTGGTGGTCGCGACGTTGGTCGGCCAGGGACTGACCCTGCCGTGGCTGATCCGCCGACTCGCGCTGCGCGCGCCGAGCCGGACCGAGGACGCGCTGCAAGAGGCCGCGGTGCAGCAGGAGGCGGTCAACGCCGCCCTGACGCGGCTCGACGAAGTGCTCGCCGAGGACGGCCAGGTACCGGTCGAGGTGGTCGACCGGCTGCGGGACAAGGCGGAGATCCGGGGGCTGTTCGCCTGGGAGCGGCTCGGCAACCGGGACCGCGAGCTGCCCTCGGCCGCCTACCGCCGGCTGCGCCGGGCGATGCTCGAAGCCGAGCGGACCGTCTTCCTCCGCGCCCGCGACGAGGGGCGCATCGACGAGGAGGTCGTCAGCGAGGTCCTCCGCGAGCTCGACACCGAGGAGATGCTGCTGGAGCGGTGACAACGCTCACCAGCCGATGGCACCGCTGGCACTCCGTGTCGCAGATCTCCCGGTGGTCGGCGCTCCTGGTCGGCGGCTCGTAGCACGGGACGTTGGGCCAGGGCGTCGGCGGTCTCCTGGATGCCAGCGCGGTCCCGTTCCTCCCGCAGCTCGTACGAGCCCAGTTCCACCAGACTGGTCAGCGAGGCGACGCCCGCCTCTGATGCCCAGACCGGGGGCGCCGAGTGGGCGCCCCGGTCCGGGCCGCTCACCGGGAGCTGCGCCCGCATCCTGCAGGCTCAGTTCGGGCTCAGCCCGGAACTGCCAGCGGGGGACTGCCCCGACCTCGGTTGACCCGGTCGGGTAGGTGGGGTCAGGCCGCGCACCGGCATCCCTAGCCTGCAGCGACGCGGGCTTCTGCGCCGATGCGCACGGAACTCCCGCTCGAGTCCGCGAGCTGCTCTTTCGGCGGGCTGCGCGGGGCGACTCTCGACCACCATTGGCCCCAGATCGGGGTCGTCCGCCTTCATCCGCGCCGATTCCGTGTAACGCCTGACCTGCACAGATGTACTGGAGCGAAGGGCGACGAACCCGCGGCCGACGTCTGGGGTCGCGGGTTCACCTCCTGTCAGCCCGACAGTGCAGGGGTCGCTCAGGCCCAGGAGATGGGCCGTGATCGGCCCCGGGACCCGCCGGGTCAAGGTGTCGACGTGGTCGTGAGCCGACGGTTCAGCGGGACGGTGAGTGCAGCGCCTGGAACTCCTCGATCATGGTCGACATCTGTGCTCCCAACTCGACCTGGGTGAGGAGGATCCCGACCGTCCCGTCCGGATCGACGAAGAAGTCGGTCCCTTGACCGCCCGACCAGCCACAGCGGCCGCGCTGTGGTCCCTCGGTCTGCACCCCGACGCCAAACCCCCAGCCCATCCCCTCCCAGAAGCCAGGGAAGAAGCTCTCCGGCGTCTTGTCCTCGGCGGGCACCTGATCGCTGGTCATCTGCTGCAGGTGATCCGCCGAGATCATCGGTTCCCCGTCGCCTCGGCCGCCGGCGGCGAGCATCCGGGCGAAGCGGTGGAAGTCACGCGCGGTGGAGACCAGCTCGCCGTGGCTGACGTCGAAGGATGCTGGTCCTGCGTAGAAGCCACCGCCGGCAGGCTCGGTCTCGACCAGACCGTCGTCGCCGTGGCGGTAGGCCGCGGGCAACCGGTCGAGCTTCTCCTCCGGCACCCACAAGGCGGTGTCGGTCATCCCGAGCGGTCCGAAGAGGTCCTCGGCCAGGTGCTGCCCGAGCGACCGATCGGTCAGTCGGGTGATGAGGATGCCGAGCAGGCCGAACGAGTGGTGGTATCGCCAGCCTTCTCCCGGTTGGAAGGCGAGCGGGAGCTCGGTCAGCCGAGCGAGCCACTCCTGGGCACCCAGGGTCGGAGGCTGCGGACCGGCTTCGGTGCCGTTGTCGGCCATCGCTTGCTGCAGCGGGGAGTCGACGAGCGCCATCCCGTAGCCAGAGGCGTTCGTCAGCAGATGGCGGAGGGTGATGGAGCGGTGGGCCGGTACGGTGTCGCCGAGCTCGGCCGTGGGGCTGGAGAGCACGCGGCGGTCCGCGAGCTCGGGCAGCCACTCCTCGAGACCCTGGTCGAGCCCGAGTCGGCCCGCCTCCACCAGGCGCAGCGCAGCGACCGAGGTGATCGGCTTGGTCATCGACTGGATCCGCATGATCGCGTCCTCGCGCATGGGACCGCCCCCCACGGCGGCCACGCCGGCGGCCACCACTGGCGCGTCATCGGAGCCGAGCAGCGCAAGCGCGCCCGGTACGGTGCCGGCCTGGACGTGACGTCGCAGCAGCTCCTCCACGGTGGTGCTCACCCCGACGACCCTGCCACGGGCAGATCCGGGAGCCCAGCGGCACAGAGAGGTTGAGCGAGGGGTCGCCGCTCGAGCGGTGGAACCAGCCGTGCGCGGCGATGTCGCGACAGCGCCGCCGGTGCCGGTGCCGTGCTTCGGCACGCCACCACGGTCGACCTTGGTCGATCGACCACCGGCGCGGGTCGAGCCTTCTGGTGGCCCGCTGCTGCCAGGTGGAGCAGAGCGTCCTACTCCCTTTCGGCCCACCATCGGCCCCAGTTCGACGCGATACACCGCTGTTCGCAGCACTTCTGTATCCCGCCTGAGCCGGGGAGACGTACTGCGGCGAATCCTCCGCCGGGCAACCGCACATCTCGCCCGCGATGTGCTCCCAGGATGATGTTCCCCCGCAAGCGGGAGGTGCCCCGCCGCTGGTCCTCGACCTCGCTGCTGACGGCGTCCCCGTCGCGGTGACCTGCGGGGTGCTGGGCTTCTCCAAGCAGGAACGACACGCGGCTCCTCGGTGAGGTCGGTGCGGACGAGGAGCACCTGGCCCCCGGCGTCGGTGATGTCGTCAGCGACTCGGTCCGGGGGGTGCCGGATCACGAGCCGCGAGGACGCCCCTCGCCCCGGCGGCCGGGAGTGCCCTCGCTGTCGCGGCCCCGATCCCGCGACTGGCGCCCGTCACCATCGCGGTCCTGTCGACAGCGGGACACATCAGGCGGCCTCCTGTTCTGGTGGCTGCGAGGACGACGGGCGGTGGCCTCGACCCTGATCGCGACCGGACCAGGCAGCCGCCACGTCGCCCGCATGCTCGTCGAGCTGAAGGTCTCCCGGGCAACCGGCTACGAGCGGCCGGCCCGGTGGCGGGGCGGAGGGCCGGCCGGTGGCGAAGCCGTCGGGCGGGTCGTCAGGCCGCGCGCCGTGACGTTCGGCGGAGGCGCCGGACGATCAGGGGGTCGAGCCCGAAGCGGCCGGAGCCGGTCACGGCGAGGACGAGGCTGAGCAGGCCGAGCGCGATGACCAGCTCGGGGCCGTTGTGATCCATCGCGAACAGTCCGCTGGTGTGCACGAAGACCCAGGCGCCGGCCATGTTCAGCGCCATCAGGACGCCGACGATCGGGACCGCGACGCCGAGGATCATCGCGATCCCGCCGACGAGTTCGAAGAGCACATTGGCCGGCCCGGTGACGGCGGGCAGGGGGACGCCGGCCTCCGCGAAGAGCCGCCCCACTCCAGCGAGGCTGCCTCCGAACTCGTACTCGAGCTTGGCGTGGGCCACCATGAGCACGCCGAGACCGACCCGGGCGGCGAGCAGGACGAGGTCGCGGGTGGTCTGGACGAGGCCAGTCTTCCGGGTGAGTGTGGTGCGGTCGATGGTGGTCATGGTCGTGTTCCTTCGTGATGGTCGAGCCGGTCGGGTGCGCGTGGGACCGGGTTG
Source organism: Geodermatophilus sp. (assembly GCA_035645175.1). GTDB lineage: Bacteria > Actinomycetota > Actinomycetes > Mycobacteriales > Geodermatophilaceae > Geodermatophilus. The sequence continues at coordinate 6 of DASQNB010000217.1, read as the reverse complement.
AGCCAG
>DASQNB010000216.1:0-11401 GCA_035645175.1 Geodermatophilus sp. | reverse complement strand
TACAACCACCTCGACCCGGCGGTGGTCGGCAACGACATGCGCATCCTGGTCACCGAGATGGCCGGGCGGGCGTCGGTGGAGCTCAAGGGCCGCGAGCTCGGCGTCGACCTCGACGGGCACGCCGACGTCATCGGCCGGGTTGTCGACCGGGTCAAGGTGCTGGAGGCCGACGGCTGGTCCTTCGAGGCCGCCGACGCCTCCTTCGAGCTGCTGCTGCGCGCCGAGCTGCCCGACGCCCCGGCGCCGCTGTTCGAGCTGGAGAGCTACCGGACCTCCGTCGAGCACTGGGGCAACGGCGACGTGGTCAGCGAGGCGACCGTCAAGGTGCGCCTGCCCAACGGGGACGGGACGGCCGAGCGGGTCATCTGCACCGGCGAGGGCAACGGCCCGGTCAACGCCCTGGACGTCGCGCTGCGGCAGGCGCTGGTCAGCCGGTACCCGCAGCTGGCCGACGTCTCGCTGGCCGACTACAAGGTCCGCATCCTCGGCTGGACGGGCGGCACCAGCGCCACGACCCGGGTGCTCATCGACAGCACCGACGGGGTGGGGGAGTGGACCACCGTCGGCGTCCACGACAACATCGTCGAGGCCTCCTGGCACGCGCTGGTCGACGCGCTGACCTACGCCGTGAGGAACCGGTAGGACGGCTCGCCGCTCCGCGCGGAGATGGACCTGTCCGGCGCTCCGGACAGGTCCATCTCCGCGCACGCACGGGTCCAGCTCAGCACCCGGCGTACTCGTCGAGGCGCCACCACATCGCCAGGGCCATCGCCGGGAGCATGAGCACGTGTCCGGCGGTGAACAGGAACGAGCCGGACACCGCACCGACCCAGTAGGGCACCAGCAGGACGGCGAACGGCACGTACATCGCCGCCGACATCTCCAGCACGGCCGGCCACGAGTGGCCGCGGAACCGCATCCACGCGCCCATCCCGATCGCCATGTTGGTCGCCATGACGATCGCGTGGACGTCGACCCGGTCGTCCAGCCCGGGCCAGACGAGGGCCTCGAGCGGGCCGAGGGCGACCATCCCGACGACCATCGCGACGAGCATCTCGAGGTAGTGGCGGACGAGGTGCCAGGTGCGCCGTCCGCGGGAGTGGGTGTGCTGCACGGGGGTCTGCGTCGTCATGGGAGGAGGGTCGGGCGCCGCGCCGCCCCTGCCACGTGCCGGAGGTCACGGTCGGGGGTCACGGCCGCGGCAGGACCCGGCGTTCAGAGCAGGTCGAGGGCGCGTGCCCGCAGCGCCGCTTGAGTGCGGTCCCGGGCGCCCAGCTTGCCGAGCACGTTGGTCACGTGGTTCTTGACGGTGCCCTCGGCCAGGAACAGGGCCGCGGCGATCTCCCGGTTGCTGCACCCGTCGGCCAGCAGGCGGAGCACGTCCAGCTCCCGTTCGGACAGCGGCACGACCAGCGGCTGGGAACGCGGCCGTGGGGCGTCGTCCAGCTGCGCGAAGCGGGCCACGACCTTGGCCGCGACCGACGGTTGCAGCACCGACTCCCCGCGGGCGGCCGAGAGGACCGCCTCGACGAGGCGGTCGGAGGAGACGTCCTTGAGCAGGTAGCCCAGCGCGCCGGCCCGCAGCGCGGCGAAGACGTCCTCGTCGTCGTCGAAGGTCGTCAGCGCCAGCACCCGGACGCCGGGCTGCTCCACCCGCAGCCGCCGCGTCGTCGCGATGCCGTCGAGCACCGGCATGTGCAGGTCCATGAGGACGACGTCGGGCTGCAGCGCCGCCGCCCGCTCCAGCGCCTGCTGTCCGTCGCCGGCCTCGCCGACGACCTCGACCTCGGGCCGGGCGCCCAGCAGGGTGACCAGCGCCTCGCGGAACAGCACCTGGTCGTCGACGACCAGCACCCGGACGGCGCTCACCCCGGCACCTCGACCAGGAGCTCCGTGCCCGAGCCGGGCGTGGACTCCACGGTGACGCGGCCGCCGACGCGCGCCGCCCGCTCCCGCAGCCCCAGCAGCCCGAAGCTCCGCTGCTCGCCGTCCCGGGGAGCCGGGATCCCGCAGCCGTCGTCCCGGACCGTCAGCCGGACCGCGCCGTCCACGCCGTAGGCCAGCGTCACCCACGCGCCGGTGGCGCCGGCGTGCTTGCGCACGTTGGTCAGCCCCTCCTGGGCCGACCGGAAGAGCGACTCCTCGGTCTCCTGCGACAGCGGGCGCTCGGGGCCGGTGACCTGGAGCGTGGCGGGCACGCCCGCGGCCGTCGCCTCCGCGGCCAGTGCCTCGAGGGCCGACCGCAGCGGCGCCCGCGAGGCCGGGGCGCGCAGGGTCGCCACCGACCGGCGCACCTCGGTCAGTGCCTCGCCGGCCTGGTGCTGGGCCTTGGCGAGCACCTCGTCGGCGCGGGCCGGGTCGGTCGGCAGCACCGCGCGGGCGGCCTGCACCTGCATCTGGACGACGGTCAGGTGGTGGCCGAGTCCGTCGTGGATGTCGCGAGCCAGCCGGTTGCGCTCGCGCGTGGTGGCCAGCTCCTCGGCCTGGGCGGCGTACCCGCGGAGCAGCTCGTTGGCGTCGGCCAGCTCGGCCCGGGCCCGCTGCTCCCGCTGGAGGAGCGCCGTGACGACCGCGGTGAAGAGCGCCGCGCCGAGCAGACCCAGCCCGTTGCGCGCGAAGTCCGCCCAGCCCATGCCCGCGTGCACGAGGGGGACCACGGCGGTGACCACCGCGGCGGCGGGCAGCGGCAGCAGCAGCACGCTCTGGCTGACCAGCACCAGCAGCAGGAGCGTCGCCCCGACACCCGCGTGGGCCGCGCCGAACATGAGGGCGCCGAGGGGCAGTTGCAGGCACACGTGACCGGCCGTCAGCCAGTACCGACGCGGGACGGGCTGGCGGGCCAGCCACGGGAGGGCGACGAGAGCGTGTGCGGCATACGTCACCCCGAGGGCGACGGCGAGCAGCGGGTGCGGGTCGTCGGTCGCCTCGACCACCACGGTGAGCAGTGCCACGAGGGTCAGCACCGCGAGGGCGCGGTTCACGTGATCACTCTCGCGTCGGCGCCGCGCCGCGGTCAATGACCCTGTCGGCCTGAGCCTGCGCCGCATCGGTCGAGACACGTCAGGGGCCCTCTCCTCGGTCGGGAGAGGGCCCCCGACGTCTTCTCAGCGGGGGGCCGACGAGGTGCTCAGCCCCGGGGCTTGACCTCGCCCATCGGCCCGAAGCCACTGACCTCGGGGGCGTCGATGTAGATGATCTGCGGCTGCTCGGCGACCAGGTCCGACATCCAGTCGAAGGCGGCCTTGGCGTGCGGGGTGGCCACGTGCGAGGCGCCGGCCTCGGAGTCCCGGAAGCCCTCGATGCAGACGAACGTGTTCGGGTCCTCGACGCTGCGGGACCACTCGAAGAACAGGCTGCCCTCCTCGGCGTTCACCGCGCGGGCGTACTCGTCGGCGTGGGCCCGGAACTCGTCGATGCGGTCGGGGCGGACGGGCATCTTGATGACGATCAGGATCATGTCGGTCTCCTCTTCTCCAACTCGGTCACAGCGGGTCCAGTCGGGTGCGCAGCAGGCAGAAGGGGTTGCCCTCGGGGTCGGCCAGCACGTGCCAGCTCTCCCCGCCGGACTGCCCGACGTCGGCGCGGGTGGCCCCCAGCTCGAGCAATCGTCGCAGCTCGGCGTCCTGGTCGCGGTCGGTGGCGCTGAGGTCCAGGTGCAGCCGTGGCTCGCCGGGTGCCGGGTCGGCCACCGGGGTGAACACCAGCGTCGGTGCGGCGCCGCCGAAGCCGGCCTCCGGGCCGATCTCGACGGCTCCCTCCTCGCGGCCGAGGACCCGGTAGCCCAGGCCCTCGGCCCACCAGGCGGCCAGCGCCTCGGGGTCGCGGGCGTCCACGACGATCTCGCTGAGCCGGCACGCCATGCTGCGACCGTAGGACCCGAGCGGCGCGAGCGCGGGCCGGGCCCGGCGAGGTCAGTAGCCTCGACAGCGTGCGCATCGTCCGTTTTGCCTCGCCCTCCGGCATGTCCTTCGGCGTCCTCGACGGTGACGGCCAGGTCGCCCAGATCGAGGGCCACCCGTTCGGGACCGTCTCCTTCACCGGCCAGCGGTTCGCCCGGGCCGACGTCCGGCTGCTCTCGCCGATCCTGCCGAGCAAGGTGGTCTGCGTCGGCAAGAACTACGCCGAGCACGTCAGGGAGATGGCCACCGGCGATGCCCCCGAGCAGCCGCTGCTGTTCCTGAAGCCGTCGACGACGGTCATCGGCCCGGGCGACGCCATCCGCATCCCGCCCGGCAGCACCAACGTGCACCACGAGGTCGAGCTGGCCGTGGTCATCGGCGCCCGCGGCGCCCGCCACGTCACCCCGGAGCAGGCGCTGGGCAGCGTGTTCGGCTACACGGTCGCCAACGACGTCACCGAGCGGGACATGCAGAAGAGCGACGGGCAGTGGACCCGCGCCAAGGGCTTCGACTCCTTCTGCCCGCTGGGCCCGTGGATCGAGACCGACCTCGCCGGCCTGGGCAAGGACCCGGCCGACCTCGAGGTCACCTGCACGGTGGACGGCGAGCTGCGCCAGTCCGGCCGCACCAGCCAGCTGCTGTTCGGCATCCCGACGCTGATCTCCTACATCTCCCAGGTGATGACCCTGCTGCCCGGGGACGTCGTGCTCACCGGCACCCCGGCCGGCGTCGGGCCGATCCGCCCCGGCCAGCAGGTCGAGTGCAGCATCGAGGGGCTGGGGACGCTGACCAACACCGTCTCCGGCGCCGACACCACCTCCACCGCAGGAGGCGCACGATGACACCTCCCGCCGACCCGCCCCACGCGACCGCTGTGCGCACCCGCTTCTGCCCCTCACCGACGGGCATGGTGCACGTCGGCCTGCTGCGGACGGCGCTGTTCAACTGGGCGCACGCCCGGCACACCGGCGGCACCTTCGTGGTCCGCATCGAGGACACCGACGCCGCCCGCGACTCCGAGGAGTCCTACCGGCACCTGCTCGACAGCCTGCGCTGGCTGGGCCTGGACTGGGACGAGGGCCCCGAGGTCGGCGGGCCGCACGGCCCCTACCGGCAGTCGGAGCGGCACGACGTCTACCGCGAGGTCGCGCAGCAGCTGCTCGCCGCCGGGCACGCCTACGAGTCCTTCTCCACCAACGAGGAGGTCGAGGCCCGCCGGCGGGCCGCCGGGCAGGACCCGAAGCTCGGCTACGACAACGCCGACCGGTTCCTCACCGACGAGCAGAAGGCCGCCTTCCGCGCTGAGGGCCGCGAGCCGGTGCTGCGCCTGGAGATGCCCGACGAGGACCTCGCCTGGAGCGACCTGGTCCGCGGGGAGATCCGCTTCGCAGCGGGCTCGGTGTCCGACTTCGTGATCGTCCGGGCCAACGGCGCGCCGCTGTACCCGTTCGTCAACCCGGTGGACGACGCCCTGATGGGCGTCACCGACGTGCTGCGGGGGGAGGACCTGCTGCCCTCCACGCCGCGGCAGCTGGCGCTCTACGCCGCGCTGACCGACATCGGCGTCGCGAACGGGACCCCGCGCTTCGGCCACCTGCCGTACGTGACGGGGGAGGGCAACAAGAAGCTGTCCAAGCGCGACCCGCAGTCCAACGTCGACGTCCACCGCGAGCGCGGCTTCCTGCCCGAGGGGTTCGCCAACTACCTCGCGCTGCTGGGCTGGGCGATCGCCGAGGACCGCGACGTCTTCTCGATGGCCGAGATGGTCGAGGCCTTCGACGTCACGCGGGTCAGCGCCAACCCGGCCCGGTTCGACCTGAAGAAGGCCGAGGCGATCAACGCCACCCACCTGCGCGCGCTGCCGGTCGAGGAGTTCATCGTGCGGGTCACGCCGTTCCTCGCCCGCGCCGGGCTGGTCAGCGAGCCGCCGACGCCCGAGCAGCAGCGCGTCCTCACCGCGATCGCCCCGCTGGCCCAGGAGCGGATGATCGTGCTCTCCGACGCCGTGGGCCTGCTCGGCTTCCTCTTCGTGGACGACGTCGAGATCGACCCCGTGGCCGCGGCCAAGCAGCTGGCCGGCCCCGAGGCGACCGAGGTGCTCGACGCCGCCGAGGCCGCGCTGCGCGAGCTGCCGGACTGGACGACGGCCGACATCGAGGCCGCGCTCAAGCAGGCCCTCGTCGAGGAGCTGGGCCGCAAGCCACGCCAGGCCTTCGGTCCGGTGCGCGTCGCGGTCAGCGGGCGCACGGTGTCGCCGCCGCTGTACGAGTCCATCGAGCTGCTCGGCCGCGAGCGCACCCTGGCCCGGCTGGCGGCGGCCCGGTCCGCGGTCCCCGGGTGACGGGATGAGCGCCGCGGTACCGCCGGGCTGGCCCGCCCCGGACGACGAGCCCTACACCGGCCCGCCGCCGACCGGGCCCTACGCCGCACCGCCGTACGTCCCCGGGGCCCTGCACGGCGTGCACGCGCCGCCGGCCGCCGGGACGCCCGGCCCGGTGCCGTGGCCGCTCGGTCCGGTCCCGCTGCAGCAGGGACCGCACACCGCCCCGCCCGGGGTGCCGTGGGGGCCGGCCCCCGGCGTCCCGCCCTGGCGGCCGGCACCGCCCGCACCCGGTCTGCAGTGGGAGCCACCGCCCGGCACACCACCGCACGACGAGCCGGTCGAGTACTCCCAGGTCATGCGCTCGCGGGACTGGCGCTGGTGGCGGCCGCTGCTGGGCCTGCTGCTGTTCACCGTGGTCTACGCGGTCGCCACCGTGCTGGTCTTCCTCGCCGGCTTCGTGACCGGGGCCTTCCCCGACCCCACGGCCATCGACCCCACCGACCTCACCGACCCCGGCCTGCTGCTGCTCACCAATGCCTCGCTGATCGTCGCCGTCCCGTGCGTGTGGCTGGCGTGGGCCGTCGCACACGGCATGGGCATCGGCTGGTCGTCGTCGGTGCTGGCCCGGCTGCGCTGGCGGCTGCTGGCGCCCTACACGCTGCTGGCCCTGCCCACGCTCGCCGCCGGCCTCCTGGTGAGCGTCCTGCTCGGCTTCGTGGCCGGGGACTGGGCGGCCACCGGCCCGGTGCCCGGCTACGGGTTGCTGCTGCTCGTGGTGCTGCTGACCACGCCGCTGCAGTCGGCTGCGGAGGAGTACGTGTTCCGCGGCTACCTCAGCCAGGCGGTCGCCGGGTGGGTCGGCCGGCCCCGCGCGGGCGCGGTGGTCGCCGCCGTGCTGACCGCCGCGGTCTTCTCCGCCCTCCACCTGCCGCCGGACGTCTGGACCTTCCTCGACCGGTTCGCCTTCGGGCTGGCCGCCTCTGCCGTCGTCTGGCTGACCGGCGGTCTGGAGGCGGCGATCGTGCTGCACGCGGTCAACAACGTGGTGGTCTTCCTCCTGGCCGGCGGGCTGGGGGAGGGGGTGGTCACCGACGCGGTCCCGGCGGGCACCGGCGTGCTGGTGGTGCTGATCGACCTGCTCGCCATGGCCGGCTACGTGGCGCTGGTCGCCCGCTCCCGCCGGCGGCTGCGGCCGGAGACGCTGACCGCCGCGCAGGACCTGCGACCACCGTCACCCCGAGGGGTGCCCGGACCGCTCCCGGGCATCGGGTATGGTGTTGTCCGGCGCTGAGAGGCGCAGCACCACCCTTGGGGTATGGGGTAATTGGCAGCCCGACGGTTTCTGGTTCCGTTAGTCTAGGTTCGAGTCCTGGTACCCCAGCGAGGAAGCCGTCTGCCTGGAGACGGCGTTCCTCCGCACCACCGCAGTACCGCACGGCCCCGTCGTCTAGCGGCCCAGGACGCCGCCCTCTCACGGCGGTAGCGAGGGTTCGAATCCCTTCGGGGCTACAGCGATCGAGAGCCCCCGGCCACACCGGCCGGGGGCTCTCGTCGTCTCCGGACCTCCAGACCTCGAGACCTCCAGACCTCCAGGCACCGCACCCGGTCCCCCGGGCCCGGTGCGGCACGTGGCACCATGGACGGCGCACGGCCCCGTCGTCTAGCGGCCCAGGACGCCGCCCTCTCACGGCGGTAGCGAGGGTTCGAATCCCTTCGGGGCTACAGCGGGCGAGAGCCCCCGGTCACCCGGCCGGGGGCTCTCGCCGTCTCCGGACCCGCCGAAGTGGCCGGGCCGCCTCGGCGGGTCTAGCGTCGGAACGCCGCTCACGCACAGTGACGAGCGGCGGGAAGGCAGGTCGCACCCGTGCACCGGACGAGTCGTCGGCTGGCCGACGGCCGCGAGATCCTCTACTTCGACGGCGGTCACCCAGCGCCATCCCGGACCGCCGAGGACCCGCGCGACCTGCCGCCGGTCAGCACCCGCTCGCAGCTGCGGTGGGACCCGCTGCTCGGGGAGTGGGTGGTCCTGGCCTCGCACCGGCAGACGCGGACCTTCCTGCCGCCGGCCGACCTGTGCCCGCTGTGCCCGACCCGGCCGGGCAAGGAGCCCACCGAGGTCCCCGAGGCCGACTACGAGGTCGTCGTCTTCGAGAACCGCTTCCCGTCCCTGGCGACGGCGGTCGAGCGCGACGTCCCGCCGACCGCGTCCGGCGCCCCGCTGACCGGGCTGCGCCCCGGCTTCGGCCGCTGCGAGGTGGTCGTCTTCACCAGCGAGCACGACCGGTCCTTCGCCACCCTCGGCGCCGACCGGGCCCGGCTGGTCGTCGACGTGTGGGCCGAGCGGACCGCCGAGCTGTCCGGCATCGACGGGGTGGAGCAGGTCTACGTCTTCGAGAACTCCGGCGAGGAGATCGGGGTGACCCTCTCCCACCCGCACGGGCAGATCTACGCCTACCCGTTCGTGACGCCGCGGGTGGTGGAGGTGCTGGCCTCGGTCCAGCGGCACCGGAGGGAGAGCGGCGGGGACCTGTTCGCCGATGTGCTCTCCGCCGAGCGCGCCGGGCCCCGGGTGGTCAGCGCCAACGAGCACTGGACGGCGTTCGTGCCGGCCGCCGCGCGCTGGCCCTACGAGCTGCAGGTCTTCCCGCACCGCCGGGTGCCCGACCTGCCCGCCCTCACCGGCGAGGAGCGCGACGCGCTGGCCGAGGTCTACCTCGACGTGCTGGGCCGCTTCGCCCGCCGCTTCGACACCCCGATGCCCTACATCGCCTCCTGGAACCAGGCGCCGGTCACCCGCGGGCGCGAGGACTGGTGGCTGCACCTGCAGCTGTTCTCGCTACGCCGGGCCCCCGGGAAGCTGAAGTACCTGGCCGGCTCGGAGTCCGGCATGGGCGCCTTCATCACCGACACGGTGCCGGAGGACGTCGCCGAGCAGCTGAGGAACGTCGAGTGAGTGCCGTCGAGCGGGCCCGGCAGGCGTTCACCGAGGCGTTCGGCGGGGGGGCCGAGGGGGTCTGGGCCGCGCCGGGCCGGGTCAACGTCATCGGCGAGCACACCGACTACAACGACGGCTTCGTGCTGCCGGTGGCCCTGCCGCACACCACCCGCGCGGCGGTGGCCCGCCGGGACGACGGGCTGGTGGCCCTGGTCTCCGCGCAACACCCCGGCGAGCGGGTGGAGGTGCCGGTCGCCGAGCTCGCGCCGGGGCGACCGGGCGGCTGGGCTGGCTACCCGGCCGGCGTGGTCGACGCGCTGCGCGACCGGGTGCCCGGCGGGGTGAGCGTGCTCGTCGACGGCGACGTCCCGGCGGGCATGGGGCTGTCGTCGTCGGCCGCGCTGTCCTGCTCGGTGGCGCTGGCGCTGCGCGACCTCGCCGCCCCCGACCTCGCCGTCGCCGACCTGGTGGACGTCGCCCGGCGCGCGGAGAACGAGTTCGTGGGCGCCCCCACCGGCATCCTCGACCAGTCGGCGTCACTGCTGTGCACCGCCGGGCACGCGCTGTTCCTCGACACCCGCGACCGCCGCTCCGAGCAGGTGCCCCTGGACCTGCGGGCGGCCCGGCTGGAGCTGCTCGTCGTCGACACCGGGACGACGCACGACCACGCGACCGGCGGCTACGGCGACCGGCGCCGCGAGTGCGAGCTGGCCGCCGAGCAGCTCGGGGTGCGCGCGCTGCGCGACGTCCCGGACGTGGCCGCGCTGGCGCCGCTGGGCGACGGCACGCCCGGGGGCGGCGTGCTGCTGCGGCGTGCGCGGCACATCGTCACCGAGAACGCGCGGGTGCTGGAGGTCGTGGCGATCCTGCGCGGTGGGCGGGGGCCAGCGGCGATCGGGCCGGCGCTCACCGCCGGGCACGCCTCGCTGCGCGACGACTTCGAGATCTCCACCGTCGAGCTCGACACCGCGGTCGACACCGCCCTGGAGGTCGGCGCGGCAGGCGCCCGCATGGTGGGCGGCGGTTTCGGCGGCAGCGCCGTCGTCCTCGTGGACACGGAGCTGACCGACACCGTCGCGCAGGCGATCACCGACCGCTTCGCGCAGCGGGGCTTCTCCCCCCCGCGCGCCTTCGCGGTCGTGCCGTCCCCGGGCGCCCAGCGCCTCGCCTGACCCACCCCCCACCCCGGAGGTCCGCCGTCCGTGGGAGCACTGCGTCTCGACGCCTCGTTCGTCGACTACCTGCTGGTCGCCGCCTCGCCGTCGTCCTGCTGATCGGCTTCGCCGCCCGCCGGCGGGTGTCCGACAGCCTGGACTTCTTCCTGTCCGGCCGGTCGCTGCCCGCCTGGGTGACCGGGCTGGCGTTCATCTCGGCCTCCGAGTGGACCAGCCCGGCCAGCTCGTACCGCGGCAGGCAAGGTTCGCCTCGTAGAGGCTTCTGGGAACTCGACCGGTTTCCTGCCCACTCACGGCCAGGAATGCCGTCAGAAGAGTTGATCGAGCACCGCCGGGATGCTCCACCCTTCTTGCACCTTGCCTTCGGCCACCCGGATCACGAGGACGCCGCGAGCCGTCCCAGAGGCCGGGCCACCTGTTGACTGCAGGTTCGCGACCAGGATGGTGCCGTCGTAGGAGTGGACATCGAGCCACTCCGCGCGGTAGTCGGGGTGGTCACGAAGAAACCGCTGGACGAACGAGAAGTACTCATCGGTGTTGTAGTCGCCAGCCAGAGGATCGCTCCCGGTCACATGCCATACGCCGCTGTCACTCCACAGCGCCCGCGCCTCCTCCAGCGCCCCGTCGCCCAGCTTCTCGTACATGGCGTGGACAACTTCCTGCGGGCTTGGCACCGCTACCTCCGTCATCACCGAAGCCTCCCATCAGCAGGTCGGTACGACGACCAACGTCAACCCTGCGCTGTACCGGACCTGCGCGGCCGCCCCGGTCCGTGGCGACCTGGCCGACTGGTCGTCCGAGGCGAACGTTGCCGGACGCGGTACTCGGCGACCGGCTCGGGCGGGGTCACGCCCGAGGAGCAGCGCGCCGACCCCGACGCCTCGCGGCTGCCCTGGTACCAGTCGCCCACCAAGCTGGCCGGCATCGCGCTTGTGATGGTCATCGGGCTCAACGTGGCGTTCGCCTGATGACAGCCGCGGGAGCATCGCCCGCGAGGCGACTCACAGCGTCGAGCGAGGAGCGGAGCGACCGCGGGGTTGTCCTGGACAGACGAGCGAGGATCGGAGCG
>DASQNB010000215.1:0-4196 GCA_035645175.1 Geodermatophilus sp. | reverse complement strand
TGGCGGCGGCGCGGACGTACTGGGTGGTGACCTGCCGGGCCGACGGTCGCCCGCACGTCGTCCCCGTGGACGGGCTCTGGCTCGACGACGTCTGGTACTACGGCGGCGGGGACGACGCGGTGCACGTCCGCACCGCGCGTGCCCACCCGCAGGTGGCCATGCACCTGCCGGACCCGCAGCGCTGCGTCGTCGTCGAGGGCCGCGTGCGGCCGGCCCGGCCGGACCCGGTGCTGGCCCGGCGGCTGGCCGAGGAGTCCCGCGCGAAGTACCCCGAGTACGGCTCCGGCGCCGACGCGACCGCCTACGAGGACGCGCTGGCGTTGCACCCCGCGCGCGTGCTGGCGTGGACGTCCTACCCCGCGGACGCGACCAGGTTCGTGTTCGCGACCTGATCCGCGCTCACCCGGCCGACCCCTTCCGGGCTCGGCGGTCTGCTCGGCACCCGGATGGACGCGGGTCGGTCAGCCCGGTGGCGACCCGGCCCGGGCGCGGGCGTCCGACCAGCCGGCCAGCACCGATGCCCGGCACAGGTCCGGCTCGTCCCCCGCCGCGACGAACACCGCGACCGCCAGCTCCGGGGCGTGCTGCTCCAGGGCCTCGGCCGGCAGCACGGCGGTCACGACGAGCATGGCCAGCCCGTGTCCCGCCGCCCAGTACCGCGTGGCCACCGCGAGCGGGTCCGCCGTCCCGGCGAAGCGGCCGGCCAGTCGCGCCCGGTCCGCGCCGTCGACGAGCAAGCCGAAGCTCCTGTCGGCGACCGCCGGGTCCTCGAGGTCCGCTGCCGCGTCGAACATCGCCCGGTACAGGAACGGGTCGGCCCGGGCGCTGTCGAGGTAGGCGGCGCCCAGGGCGGCGAGGTCCCGGACGGGGTCGTCACTGCCGGGGACCGCCGCCAGCCGCCGGGCGAGCCGGGTGAAGCCCTCGTGACGCACGGCCCGCCACAGACCGGGCATGCCGCCGAAGTGCGTGTACAGCGCGGTCGTCGAGGTCCCCACGCGGTCGGCGAGCGAGCGTGCGGTCACCGGGTGCCGGCGCGCCAGGAGTTCGGCCGCCACCTCGACCAGAGCGAGCCGGACGGCAGGATCGGCGGAACGCGGCATGTTGCCCATCTTACCGCAACGGTGTTACATAACATCGTCACGTCAACCGCCGATCAGGAGTCGCCATGTCGATCGAACTGTCCAACCCGCCCGGCATCCCCGCCCCCGAGTTCTACCGGCAGATGGCCGTGGCGACCGGGGCGCGCACGGTGTACCTGGCCGGTCAGGTCGCCCGGACGGCGGAGGGCACGCCGGTGGGCGCCGGCGACCTCGCCGCACAGGTGGAGCAGGCCTACCTCAACGTGGCCACCGCCCTGGCGTCGGTCGGCGGCACCTTCGCCGACGTCGCCAAGCTCACGATCTACGTCGTGGACTGGTCGCCGGAGAAGCTGGCCGACCTCGGCGCCGGGGTCGGACGTGCGGCCGAGCGTCTCGGCCTCGACCTCGTCAAGCCGGTGACGCTGCTCCAGGTGACCGCGCTCGGTGAGCCCGACCTGCTCGTCGAGGTGGACGCCGTGGCCGTCCTCCCCTGAGGGAGGACCCCTGCCCCCCACCGCTCCCGGGCTGGCCTCGCCCGGAGGCTCAGCCCGAGCTGGCGAGGGCTGAGAAGGGCGAGGTCCTTTCTCAGCGCAGGGACGGCCGCCGGACCAGCACCATCTCGTCGCGGTGCACGATCTCCCGCCGGTACTCCGGCTCCAGCTCGCTGGTCTTGCGCCCGAGCAGCGGCGGGAGCTCCCGCGCGTCGTAGGCGACCAGGCCCCGGGCCACCACGACGCCGGCGGGGTCGACCAGCTCGACCGGGTCGTCGGCGAGGAACTCCCCCACGACGTCGGTGATGCCCGCCGGCAGCAGCGAGGCGTGCCGCTCGCGCACCGCGTGCACCGCGCCCTCGTCGAGCACCAGCCGTCCCTGCGGCCGGGTGGCGAAGCGCAGCCAGAACTGGCGGGCACGGGGCCGCGGCCCCATGACGGCGAACCGGGTGCCCACCTGCTCCCCGGCCAGCGCGGCGGCCGCCTGCACGGTGGAGGTGACGACGACGGGGACGCCGGCCTGTGCGGCGATCAGCGCGGCCTCGACCTTGGTGGCCATCCCGCCGGTGCCCACGCCGTTGCGGCGGGCGGTGCCGAGGGTCACCCCACCGAGGTCCGCGGGGTCGCGCACGGTGTCCAGCAGCTGCGCGGGGCCCTGCCGCGGGTCGCCGTCGTACACGCCGTCGACGTCGGAGAGCAGCAGCAGTGCGTCGGCCCGGGCGACGTGCGCGACCAGCGCGGCCAGCCGGTCGTTGTCCCCGAAGCGGATCTCCTCGGTGGCCACCGTGTCGTTCTCGTTGACGATCGGCAGCACACCGAGGGTCAGCAGCCGCTCCAGAGTGCGCTGGGCGTTGCGGTAGTGGCTGCGCCGGGTGAGGTCGTCGGCGGTGAGCAGCACCTGGCCGACGGTGACCTCGTGCCGGGCGAAGGCGTCGGCGTAGGTCTGCACCAGCCGCAGCTGGCCGACGCTGGCCGCGGCCTGGGCGGTGGCGAGGTCCCGCGGCCGGCCGGTGACCCCGAGCGGGGCCAGGCCGGCGGCGATCGCCCCGGAGGAGACGAGCACGACCTCGCGGCCCTGCGCGTGCAGTGCGCCGAGGACGTCGACCAGCGCGGTCAGCCGCTGCTCGTCCAGCCCGCCGGGCAGGCTGGTCAGCGACGAGGAGCCGACCTTGACCACGACCCGCCGCGCGCCGGCGATCTCCGCACGCAGGGTCACCCGTCGTCCTCGGGCAGGTCCTCGTCGGTCCAGGTCTCGGTGAGCTCGTAGGGCACCCGGCGGGCCCGCTTGGCGGCCAGCCGCTCCTCGGCGCGCACCCGGTGCGGGGCGTCGATGCGGGAGTCGGTGCCGCGGCCGCCGAGGCCGGCGGACTCCTCGACGCTGAGCGTGCCGGCCGGGAGGGTCGGCACGAAGTCGAAGGCGACGTCGCCGATGACGATGGCGTCGCCCTCCTGCGCCCCGGCCTCCTGCAGGGCGTCCTCGACGCCGAGCCGGTTGAGCCGGTCGGCCAGGAAGCCCACTGCCTCGTCGTTGGTGAAGTCGGTCTGGCGCACCCAGCGCTCGGGCTTGGTGCCGCGGACGACGAACGCGCCGTCGTCGTCGGGGTCGCGCTCGACGGTGAAGCCGCTGTCGTCGACCGCCCGCGGGGTGAGGGTGACCCGCACCGCCTCGGGCTCGGGCAGCGCGGCGCGGTACTCCTCCACGGCCGCTGCCAGGGCGAAGCCGAGCTCGCGCAGCCCCTCGCCGGTCGCCGCGCTCACCGGGAACACCTGCAGCCCGCGCTCCTCCAGCGGCTCGCGGACCAGGTCGACCAGCTCGCGCCCGTCGGGCACGTCGACCTTGTTGAGGACGGCGACGCGCAGCCGGTCGACGAGGTCCGCGCGGTACTGGGACAGCTCGTGCTGCAGCGCCTCGATGTCGCTCTCCGGGTCGCGGCCGGGCTCGATGGTGGCCATGTCGACCACGTGCACCAGGACCGCGCAGCGCTCGATGTGGCGGAGGAACTCCAGGCCCAGCCCACGGCCCTCCGACGCGCCGGGGATCAGCCCGGGGACGTCGGCCATCGTGAAGACGGTGTCGCCGGCGCGGACCACGCCGAGGTTGGGCACCAGCGTGGTGAACGGGTAGTCGGCGATCTTCGGGCGGGCGGCGGACATGGCCGCGATCAGCGAGGACTTGCCCGCCGAGGGGAACCCGACCAGGCCGACGTCGGCGATGCTCTTGAGCTCGATGACCGCGTCGAAGGCCTCGCCCGGCTCGCCGAGCAACGCGAAGCCGGGGGCCTTGCGGCGGGAGTTGGCCAGCGCGGCGTTGCCCAGGCCGCCCTTGCCGCCCGAGGCCAGGACGACGCGGGTGCCGGCGCCGACCAGGTCGGCGATCACCCGGCCGTCGGGGGTGCTGACCACGGTGCCGGCGGGGACGCGCAGGACACGGTCCTCACCACGGGCGCCGTGGCGGTTGCTGCCCTCACCGGGCCGGCCGTTGCCGGCCTTCTGGTGCGGGCGGTGGTGGAAGTCCAGCAGCGTGTGCACGCTGGGGTCCACCTCGAGGACGACGTCCCCGCCGTTGCCGCCGTTGCCCCCGTCGGGGCCGCCGAGCGGCTTGAACTTCTCGCGGTGGATCGAGGCG
>DASQNB010000214.1:0-13525 GCA_035645175.1 Geodermatophilus sp. | reverse complement strand
ACCGGCCTCCCTTGCTGGCCGGACGGGCATGGGTAATGATCCGCAGCGGGCCGTCGCGAGCCCGCCCGGTGAGGATCGCTCGGGGGTCCCATGTCCCGCACTGCCCGGCACCGGCGCCACCGTGGTGATCCGGGTGCCCCGGGCACCGACGCCGTCGCGCACGCCCGGCAGCTCGCCGAGACCTTCGACGACGTCCTCGGCAGCAGCCCGTCGCGCCGGGCTCCCCGACCGGTCGTCTCGGCGTCCTGGGCCCGCAGCCTCGCGGCGCGCGTCGACCCCGACCGCCGCACGCCGCCGGTGGTGTACGCCCCTGACGAGCTGGGCGACGTCCGGTCGGCACACCCGCTGAACGAGGTCATGCCGCTGCTGCGAGGGTCACTGGCCACCCTCGCCGACGAGGCGGCGCACCTGGTGCTGGTCACCGACGCCGCGGGGCGCGTCCTCTGGCGCGAGGGGGCCGTCGGGCTGCTCGGCCAGGCCGACCGGGTCGGGCTGTTCCCGGGCACGGACTGGAGCGAGGCGGCCATCGGGACCAACGCGATGGGCACCACGCTCGCCGTCGACGCGCCGGTGCAGATCCACTCCGCCGAGCACCTGGTCCGCACCTACCACGCGTGGACCTGCGTGGCCGCGCCGGTGCACGACCCCGACACCGGCCGGCTCCTGGGCGCGGTGGACCTCAGCGGCCCGCTGCAGACCATGCACCCGGTCCTGGCGCAGCTGGTGTCGACGACCGCGCTCCTCGCAGAGACCCACCTGCGGGCGCGGATGGCCGAGGCCGACCAGCGGTTCCTGCTCCGCAACGCGCCGCACCTCGCCGTCCTGCGGGGAGCCGGCGGCGCGCTCGTCACCCCCACCGGCCGGGTGCTCGCCACCGAGCCGGACGGCCGGTGGCCCGCGCGCGTCGACCTGGACGAGGCGACCGAGCGGGTCCTGCTGCCGGACGGGCGGGAGGTGCGGGTCGAGCCCCTGGCCGAGGGCCACCTGCTGCTCGCCACCCGGCAGGCCCCGCGGACGGGCCGCCCCACGCGCGGCGCGGCCCTCTCCCTGCGGTTCACCGGCAACGGCACCCCGAGCGCGGTGCTCGACGGGCGACCCCTGCCGCTCACCCTGCGGGCGGCGGAGATCCTCACCGCGCTCGTCCTGCACCCCGCGGGTCTCACCGCCGACCAGCTCGCCCACCTGCTCTACGGCGACGACGGCAACCCGACCACCGTGCGCGTCCAGGTCCGCCGGCTGCGGGCCGTCGTGGGTGCCGACGTGCTGGGCACCCGGCCCTACCGGCTCACGGCAGCCGTGGACAGCGACTTCGCCCGGGTCCGGCGGGCGCTGCGGGACGGCCGGCCGGCCGCCGCCCTGCGCGGGTGCGCCGGGCCGCTGCTGCCGCGGTCGGACGCGACGGAGGTCCGGCAGCTGCGCGAGGAGCTGGCCGCCGGGCTGCGTCGCGCCGTGCTGGGCACCTCCGACGTGGACCTGCTGCACGCCTACGCGGTCCACCCCCTCGGCGAGGACGACCTGGCCGCCCACGACCGGCTCCTCGCGCTCCTGCCGGACGACGACCCGCGAGCGTCCCGGGTGGCCACCCGGGCGGCCCAGCTCCGGGCGGAGGGTTGGCAGCCCAGCGGGCTGGAGACGCCGTACACCCTGGGGACGGCACCTGGCCGTGGTGTGGACCGGTCGCGGGAGCCCTGGCCCCCTCCAGGGCCTCCCCGAGCGGAGCGAGGGGAGCCAGGAGGGGGTCCTTCCGCCGACCGGGACACGGGGAGGGCTCAGCGCCGCTCGGGGACGGCACCTGGCCGCGGTGTCGGCCGGTAGGCCGACCGTGTCACAGCGTGGCGAGGAAGGTCGCGACGCCGTCGTCCTCGTTGGTGCCGGTCACGTCGGTGGCCGCGGCCAGCAGGTCCGGGTGGGCGTGGGCCATGGCCACCGCGCGGCCACCGGCCTCGCGCACCCAGTCGAAGGCGGCGATGTCGTTGGGCATGTCGCCGAAGACGACGACGTCCTCCGGCCCGACACCGTGCTGTGCGGCGACCTTGGCCAGCCCGGAGGCCTTGGTGACGCCGAGCGCGGAGATCTCGGCCAGGGCGTCGGTCGAGGAGTTGGTGACCGTCGCGCGGCCGTCCACGACCCGCTCGACCAGCGCGACGAACTCGTCGCGCGGCAGCGACTCGTGCCGGGCCAGCAGCTTGGCCACCGGGGCGGACACCATCTCCTCCAGCGTCGCCACCCCCACGCCTGGTGCGTCGACGTCCCAGCGCGGCTGGTAGACCGGCTCGTGCCGGAACTCCAGGCCGTACTCGACGGCGAACCAGGTGTCGGGCTGGTACCGGCGCAGGCCGGCGGTGACCTCCTGCAGCACCTCCGGCTCCAGGGCGTCCTCGTCGAGGATCTCGAAGCCGGCCAGGTCGAGCAGGACGGCGCCGTTGCAGCACACCGCCGTGCCGTACCGCAGCACCTCGCGGATGCGGACCATCCAGCGCGGCGGCCGGCCGGTGGCCAGCACGACCGGCACGCCGTCCGCGCGCCAGCGCTCCAGCTCGGCCACCGTCAGGTCACTGACGGTGTCGTCGCCGCGCAGCAGCGTGCCGTCCATGTCGCTGGCGATGAGCCGCGGTCGCCAGTCAGACACCCGGCCGCCTCCCGTCGAGCAGGGCCTCCAGGTAGCGCGCGACGCCGTCGACGTCGTGCCCGCTGGTGACCAGTGGTGTGGCCGCCCGGACGGCGGGGTGTGCGTTGGCCACCGCGACCGCCCGGCCGCCGGCGTCGCGGACCGCCTCGATCATCGGCAGGTCGTTGGGCATGTCGCCGAAGACCAGCACGTCGCCGAAGCCGACGCCGTAGCGGTCCAGGGCGATGGCCAGCCCGGTGGCCTTGGTGATCCCCGGGGGCAGCACCTCGATGAAGCCCAGCCCCGCGTGGGTGACCTCGGCCCGGCTCGGGTCGACCACCTCCCTGGCACGGGCCAGCAGCTCGTCCTGGCCGAGGGTCGACGAGCGGAGGAAGACCTTCAGCACCGCGCCGGTGGGCAGGACCTGGTGCCGCGGCAGCAGGTGCGCCGGCTCGGGGTAGGGCCAGTCGAACCCGTGCTGCACCCGCAGCGGGGAGTGCACCTCGCCCTGCTCGGCGGCGTCCTCCACGGCGATGGTGAGCTCGCCGGCGACCGACTCGATCCGCTCGATGACCGCCGTCGCCTGCTCGCGCGGCAGGCCCACGGTGCGCAGCACCTCGTCGCGCTCCAGGTCGACGACGAACCCGCCCTGGGCGAGGACGGCGATGCCCCGCCCGTCGAGCGCGGCGCGGACGCTGTCGAACAGGCGCGGGCCGCGGCCGGTCACGCCGACGACCGGGATGCCGGCGTCCCAGCAGGCGGTCATCGCCGCCCGGGTGCGCAGGCTGACCTCACCGTCGGAGCTGAGCAGCGTGCCGTCGAGGTCGCTGGCGACCAGCTTCGGCCGCCAGGTGCCGACGTCGCCCAGCTCGACGACGTCGTGCGCCCGCACGCCCGGTGTCCCGGTGCTGGGCAGCACGCCCGGCCGGTCGGCCGTCATGCGGCCGGGACCGGGGGCGCCAGCGTCATGCCGGGGTCGAGGGTCTCCACGCCGCCCAGCCAGGGGCGCAGCGCGACCGGCACGTGCACCGACCCGTCGGCGCGCTGGTGCACCTCGAGCAGGCAGGCGATCGTGCGGGCGATGGCGCACAGCGTGCCGTTGAGCGTGGCCGCGGTCCGGTTCCTCCCGTCGGCGACGCGGTAGCGGGTGTTGAGCCGCCGCGCCTGGAAGGTCGTGCAGTCCGACGTCGAGGTGAGCTCCCGGTAGGTGTCCTGCGACGGGAACCAGGCCTCGATGTCGTACTTGCGCGCGGCGCTGGTGCCCAGGTCGCCGGCGGCGATGTCGACCACCCGGTACGGCAGCTCGAGGGCCTGGAGGAACTCCTCCTCCCAGGCCAGCAGCCGCAGGTGCTCCTCGGCGGCCTCCTCGGGCCGGCAGAAGCTGAACATCTCGACCTTGTCGAACCAGTGCACGCGGATGATGCCGCGGGTGTCCTTGCCGTAGGAGCCGGCCTCGCGGCGGAAGCAGGACGACCAGCCGGCGTAGCGCAGCGGCCCGGCCGACAGGTCGAGCACCTCGTTGCTGCGCATGCCGGCCAGCGCGACCTCGGAGGTGCCGACCAGGTAGAGGTCGTCGCGCTCGACCCGGTAGACCTCCTCGTCGTGCTCGCCGAGGAAGCCGGTGCCCTCCATGGCGGCGGGCTTGACCAGCGCAGGGGCGACCACGGGGGTGAAGCCGGCCGCGACCGCCCGGCTGATCGCCAGCTGGGCCAGGGCGAACTCCAGCAGCGCGCCCGGGCCGGTGAGGAAGTAGAAGCGGGCCCCGGAGACCTTCGCCCCGCGCTCCATGTCGATCGCGCCGAGGGCCTCGCCGATCTCCAGGTGGTCGCGCACCGGGAAGTCGTAGGCGGGCACCTGGCCGACGGTGCGCAGGGTCACCGCGTCGTCCTCGCCGCCGGGCGGGACGCCGTCGTGCACCACGTTCGGGATGCGCAGGTGCGCCGCGCGCAGCGCCGCGTCGGCCGCCCGCAGCGCCTCCTCGGCCTCCTTGACCTCGGCGGCGAGCGCGCGGGCCCGCTCGAGGACGGCGGGCCGCTCCTCCGGGCTGGCCTTCTTCACCGCCTGCGAGGCCGCCTTCTGCTCGGCGCGCAGGTCGTCGGCGCGCTTGACCGCCTCGCGGCGGGCGGCGTCGGCGGCGAGCAGCTCGTCGACCCGGGACTCGTCGGCTCCGCGGGCTCGCTGGCTGGCCTTGACGAGGTCGGGGTGCTCGCGCACCAGGCGCAGGTCGATCACTGCTCGATGGTAGGTGGCCGGTCGGCGTCGTCCCGGCCCGCCGGCGCACCGGCGAGCAGCGCGCTGACCGCGGCCCGTACCCGGGAGCGCTCCCGGTCCAGGACGGCCAGCGTGTCGCCGACCGCGAGGCCGGCGGGGTCGACGGTCTCCAGGCCGTGGCACACCCCGGCCAGCGCGGTCGCGCCCAGCGCGGCGCTGCTGCCCTTGAGCCCGTGCGCCAGGCGGGGCACCGAGCCCTCGTCGTCCACCGACCACGAGGGCCGGTCCGCGGCGGCGACGATGGCCGCGACCGCCTCGTCGAGGGTGGCGAGGTAGCGGGTGTAGAGGTGCGCGAAGGCCTCGTCGCCGAGGTCCCGCAGGTCCGCCACGGTGTCCGGGTCGAGGACGGCCTCGGCCTCCGGCTCGGCTGCGGCCGGGCAGCCCGGGAGCAGCGCGACCTCGTCCAGGGCGTCCCGCAGCGTGGCCAGCCGGATCGGCTTGGTGAGGAACCCGTCGGCCCCCGCCTCCAGGAAGGCGGTGCGGTCCGCGGCCAGCACGCTCGCCGTCACCGCGAGGACGCGGGGCTGTGGCCGGGCCGGCGGGAGCAGGCGGATGGCGGCGGTCGCCTGGACCCCGCCGAGGACCGGCATCTGCGCGTCCATGAGGACGACGTCGTAGGACCCGCGCCGGACGGCGTCCACGGCGGCCTGGCCGTCGCCGACGTGGGTGCACTCGTGGCCGAGCTGGCGCAGGTAGAGCCCCATGAGCTGCGCGTTCACCGCGTTGTCCTCCGCGACGAGCACCCGCAGCGACCGAGGTGGGCCGGCCGGGGCGGGCAGCGCGGGGGCCGCCCGCTCCCCCGGTGCGGCGCCCTCCCCGGTGCGGACGACCGACCGCACCGTCTGCGCCAGGCGCTCGGGCCGGACCGGCTTGTTGAGGCGGGCGTCGAAGTCGGCGTGCCGCTCCGGGGGCAGGGTCGAGGAGCTGCTGAGCAGGACCAGCGGCAGGTCCGCCGTCCCGCGCCGGGCCCGCAGCCGGGCGGCGAGGACGTCGCCGTCCATACCGGGCATGTGCAGGTCGAGGACGGCGGCGTCCACCCGGGGCCCCCGGTCGAGCAGCTCGAGGGCGTCGGCCCCACTGCCGGCGAGGACACAGGCGGCCCCGTGCCCCGTCAGCTGGTGCTCGAGGATCCGCAGGTTGGTCGGGCTGTCGTCGACGACCAGCACCCGCAGGCCCGCCAGGCCGGCCGCGGACGGCTCGTCGGAGACGGCCGCCAGGGGCAGCTCGACGGCCACGGTGAAGGTCGACCCGACACCGGGCTCGCTCTGCACCTGGATGTCCCCGCCCATGGCGCGGGTGATGCGCTGGCTGATCGCCAGACCCAGGCCCGTGCCGCCGTAGGACCGGGTCACCGAGGCGTCGACCTGGCTGAAGGAGCGGAACAGCCGGTGGTGCTCCGCGGGCGAGATGCCGATCCCGGTGTCGACGACCGACAGCCAGCACCGCAGGCGCCCGTCCACCGCCGTCCCGGTCAGGCGCAGCACCACCTGGCCGGCGCGGGTGAACTTCACCGCGTTGCCCACGAGGTTGGTCACGACCTGGCGGAACCGGGCGGCGTCGCCCACGACCTGCCAGGGCCCGTCGCCGACGACGTCGACCAGCAGGTCCAGCCCGGCGCCGGTGGCCTGCGGGGCCAGCATCTGTGCGACGTCGTAGACGACACCGACCAGGTCGAACGGCGCGGCCTCGAGGTCCAGCTCGCCGGCCTCGATCTTCGAGAAGTCGAGGACGTCGTTGATCAGGGACAGCAGGCTGTCGCCGCTGCCGGCGACGGTCTCCAGGTGGCCGCGCTGCTCGTCGGTGAGGTCGGTGGCGAGCAGCAGGTCGGTCAGGCCGAGGACGGCGTTGAGCGGCGTCCGGATCTCGTGGCTCATCGTGGCGAGGAAGGCGGTCTTGGCGTGCCCGGCCCGCTCGGCCTGGTCGCGGGCGGCCACCAGGTCCCGCTCGCGGGCCGCGACCAGGTCGTCGCGGTCCTGCAGTGCGTCGCCGAGGGCGTTGACGTCGGCGGCGATCCGGCGCAGCTCGGCCGAGCCGGACTCGCCGGCGCGGCGGGTGAGGTCCCCGGCGGCCAGGGCGGCGAGGGCGTCGCGCACCTCCTGCGTGGGCGGCACCACCTGCGCGTCGAGCCGGCGGTAGGCGCGCCGGAGCGCGGCCGCGACGGCCGCCGCGGTGCCCACGCCGACGAGCGCACCGGAGTAGAGGGCGAGCTGCTGCTGCGCCATCGATGCCGCCCGCCGCTGCCCGACCACGGCCCGTGTCTCGGCCTCGATCGCGCGGTACTGGTCGAACAGCGCCTTGTCCTGGCGCAGCAGCTCGGCCAGCGCGGCGGTGTCCCCGACCGCCGGCTGCTCGGCGAGCATGGGCTGGACCCACTCCTGGGTCCAGCGCCGGTGGGCGGCCTCCAGCTCGGTCAGCCGGCCGGCGAGCTCGGCGTCGACCGCGGTCCACTGCTCGATCTGCGCGTCGACCTCCTGCAGGTCGACCACCCCGGCCTCGTAGGGCTGCAGGAAGCGCGCCTCGCGGGTGATGAGGTACCCGCGCAGACCGGTCTCCTGGTTGAGCATCGCGATGTGGCCGTCCTGCAGGGCCCGGAGCATCTGGTCGTAGGTCTCGATCCGGTTCCCCAGCAGGGGGACGACCAGGACCGCGAGGCCGAGCATGGTCAGCGCGACCGTGGTCACCCCGGAGAGGGCCACGAGCAGGGGACGCCGGAGCAGCGCCCTCAGGGGGCGGGGCTCGGCGGCGGGACGGCGTGTGCGATGCGGTAGCACGCTGGGGGTGTCGGCCGCCGGCACCGGTTCCTTGAGCGGACCCCGATCACGCCCGCGACGTCCCACGTACCACTTCAGTCACAGCGGTGTCCTGCCGATAGCGGTCTGAGTCCACCCACG
Source organism: Geodermatophilus sp. (assembly GCA_035645175.1). GTDB lineage: Bacteria > Actinomycetota > Actinomycetes > Mycobacteriales > Geodermatophilaceae > Geodermatophilus. The sequence continues at coordinate 5,755 of DASQNB010000214.1, read as the reverse complement.
GATGGGAGAAGCACCATGCCGCACGTCCTCGTCGTCGACGACGACCCCGTCGTCGCCGACCTCGTCGCCTTCCGTCTCCGGCGGATGGGCCTGGAGGTCACCGTCGAGACCGACGGCGAGAGCGGGCTGGCCGCCGTCCACCGGCTGCGCCCGGACCTCGTGGTGCTCGACTGGCTCATGCCGCGCATGGACGGCCTGGAGGTCTGCCGGGCGCTGCGTGCCGACGGCGACCCGGCCCTCGCCCGGACGCCCGTGCTGATGCTGACCGCCAAGTCCCAGGAGCCCGACCTCGAGCGCGGGTTCGCCGCCGGGGCCACCGACTTCGTCGCCAAGCCCTTCAGCACCCGCGAGCTGGTCAGCCGGGTCACCGCGGCCCTCCCCGCCGTCCCGGCATGAACTCCCTGGCCGCGCCGGCCGCGGTCGCGACGGCCGTGCTCGGTGTCCTCGTGGTGGTGCTGCTGGTGGCGGTCGCGGCGGTGCACACCTCCCGCGCCCGCCGGCTGGTCGCAGCCCGGGAGAACCGCGCCGAGCTCATGGCGGTGGTGTACGACCTGCTCGACGACGGCGACGAGCAGGCCGTCGTCGACGCCCCGGCCGACCTCGACGAGGTCCTCCTGCACCTGCTCCCCCAGCTGCGTGGGGCCGACCGCGAGGCGATCCAGACCGCGCTCACCCGCCGCGGCGTCGTCGCCCGCGCCGTCGCCGACCTCGACGCCCGGGCCGCCTGGCGGCGCGGGCGGGCGGCCACGCTGCTCGGCAGCACCGCCGGCCGCGACCACCTGGCCCGGCTGACCGCGCTGCTGGCCGACCGCTCGGTGGAGGTGCGCTGCGCCGCCGCCCGCGCCCTCGGGCGGGTCGGCGACCCCGCCGCCGTCCACGGCCTGCTGGCCTCCCTCACCACCGCGCGCCCGCTGCCCGCCGGCGTCGTCGGCATGGCCGTGCTGGACCTGGGGACCCCCGTCCTCCCGGCCCTGCGCGCCACGCTCGTCACCGGGTCGCCGGCCGCGCGGGCCCTGTCGGCCGACGTCGTCGGGCTGCACGGCGACGTCATCGCCGGCCCCGCACTCGCCGAGCTGCTCACCGACCCCCGCCAGCCCGAGGACGTCCGCCGCGCCGCGGCCACCGCCCTGGGCCGGATCGGCGACCCCGGCTCGACCGACCCGCTCGCCGAGGTCCTGGTCGACGTCGCGCTGCCCGCCCTGCGGCGGGCCGCCGCCGAGGCGCTGGGGCGCATCGGCGACCCGGCCGGGGCGCCCGCGCTGCTCGCCGGGCTGACCTGCCCCGCCCGCGAGGTCGCCGCCGCCTGCGGCGACGCGCTGGTCGCGCTGGGTCCGGAGGGCTCCGCCGTCCTCGCCGACGCCGCCGCGCGAGGGGGCCCACTCGGGGCCGCCGCCGCGGCCACCCTCGACGCCGCGCCGCGGCCCGGTCTGCTGGTCGGCGCGTGATGCGCGAGCTCGCACTCGACGCCCTGCTCACCATGAGCTGGGTCGTCCTCGGCTACACCCTGCTGCTCGACCTGGTGATGCTCGCGCTGGTGCTGGCCGGTGCCCGCCGCGTCTCGGCCAGCCGTCGCTGGGACGGCTCCGAGGGCCACGAGGAGATCTTCGCCAGCCCGCTCACCCCCGGCGTCTCGGTGCTCGTCCCCGCGCACGACGAGGAGGCCGGCATCCTCGACACGCTCGCCGCCGTCCTCGCCCAGCGCTACCCGGTGCTCGAGGTCGTGCTGGTGGACGACGGGTCGACCGACCGCACCTTCGCCAAGGTGGCCGAGCGCTTCGGCCTGGTCCAGGTCACCGCACGGCCGACCGCCGCGCTGCCGGTGGACGGCGAGGTCCTCTCGGTGCACCGCGCCACCACCGGCGACCCGCTGACCGTCGTCCGCAAGACCAGCGTCGGACGCCGCTCCGACGCGCTGAACGCAGGCCTCAACGTCGCCCGCCACCCGCTGGTCTGCATGGTCGACGCCGACTCGCTGCTCGAGCCCGAGGCCCTGGTCCAGGTGGCCCGCCCCTTCGTCGAGGACCCCGCGAACGTGGTCGCCAGCGGCGGCGTGATCCGGGCGGCGAACGGCGCCCGGGTGTCCCGCGGCAGCGTGCTGGAGCCGCGGCTGTCGCCCCGCTGGGTGGTCCGCTTCCAGGTCGTGGAGTACCTGCGCTCGTTCCTGCTCGGCCGCACCGGGTGGGCCGACGCCAACGCGCTGCTGATCATCTCCGGGGCCTTCGGCCTGTTCCGGCGCGACCTGGTGGTCGAGGTCGGCGGCCTGGACGCCCTGTCCCTGGCGGAGGACGCCGAGCTGGTGGTGACGCTGCAGGAGCACCTGCGACGACAGGGCCGCCCGCACCGGGTGGTGTTCGTGCCCGAGCCGGTCTGCTGGACCGAGGTGCCCGAGACGCTCAGCGTGCTCGGCCGGCAGCGCCGCCGCTGGTCGCACGGGCTGGCCCAGCTGCTGTGGAAGCACCGCCGCATGATCGGCAACCCGCGGTTCGGCCCGGTCGGCGTCCTGGCGCTGCCGTTCTTCCTGCTCTTCGAGCTGCTCGGGCCGGTGGTGGAGGTGCTCGGCCTGGCCTCCGTGGTGCTCGCCGCGTTCCTCGGCGCGCTCGACACCTCGACCGCGCTGGTGATGTTCGGGCTGGCGCTGGGCCTGGGCACGCTGCTGTCGACCGCGGCCGTCGCGGTCGAGGAGTTCTCCTACCACCGCTACACGCGCGGTCGGGAGGTCGGCGTCCTGCTGCTCGCCGGGCTGCTGGAGAACGTGGGCTACCGCCAGCTGCACGCCTGGTTCCGGCTGCGCGGGCTGGTCGCCGCCCTGATGCGGCAGCAGCCGGTCTGGACGGCGATGCCGCGCACCGGCTTCACCGAGGCCGAGCCCGTCGCGGTGTCCTGACGCTCAGACCACGCGCACGGTGCAGCGGAGTCCGGGCGCGCCTGCGAGCCGGGCGTCCGTGGTGAGCAGGGCCGTGGCACCGACGGCCTCGGTCAGCGCGACGTAGGTCGCGTCGTACGCGGTCAGGTTCTCTCGCAGGTCCCACATGCGGGGCCGCAGCCAGTCGGCGGGAAACCGCTCGAGGTCCAACTGACCGAAGCGCGCCATGGCGGCGTCCCCCTGCTCGACGGTGAGGTCGCCGCGCAGCACGAGTCGGCGGAGGACGCTGGTCACCTCGCTGTCGAGCAGGTGGGGGACGCCGGCCTCCTCCTCGCCCAGCGCGGTCTCGTCGAGTCGGCCCACCAGCAGTTCGACCACGACGCCGGCGTCGAGGACCCTCACTCCCCGCGCGCTTCGCGGACGGCCTCCAGGATCGCCTCGCGCGACACGTCGGCACCGATCTCGGCCTTGGCCCGGCGGATCACCTCGGCGTTGTGCGCGACGCTGCGCTGGCGGCGCGCAGCGTCCTCGAGCGCCGCCAGGGCGTACCTGGTCAGCGACTGCCCTCGGGCCTCGGCTGCGGCTCGCAGTTCCTCGTGCACGTCGTCCGGGACGTCACGGATCTGGATCACGCGGGACACCGCCCGATCGTACGGCAGAGTGGGTGCAATCTGCACCCACTCATGGAGCCGTGCGGCAGCCTGCGGCCCCGCGGCGTACGGGACAATGGCTGTCATGCGTTTCCTCGGCGACACCCGGCCGGCGACCGACCTGACCTACGCCGACGTCTTCATGGTGCCCAACCACTCCACGGTGGGCTCCCGGCTCGAGGTCGACCTGACCACGCCGGACCGGGTGGGCACGACCATCCCCGTCGTCGTGGCCAACATGACCGCGATCTCGGGGCGGCGGATGGCCGAGACCGTCGCCCGCCGCGGCGGGGTGGCCGTGCTGCCGCAGGACATCCCGGCCGACGTCGTCGCCGAGGTCGTGGCGTGGACCAAGGCCCGCCACCCGGTCTACGACACCGCGATCACCCTGTCGCCCACCTCGACCGTCGGCGACGCGCTGTCCCTGCTGACCAAGCGCGCGCACGGCATCGTCGTGGTCGTCCGGGACGGCGCGCCGGTCGGCGTGGTCACCGACGGCCAGTGCCAGGGCGTGGACCGGTTCACCCAGCTCTCCCAGGTCATGACCGAGGACCCGCTCACCGTGCCCGCCGGTACCGACCTGCCGAAGATCTTCGACGTCCTCTCCGGCGAGCGGGTGAGCGCGGCGCCGGTGGTCGAGGGCGACCGGCTGGTCGGCGTCATCACCCGCAAGGGCGCGCTGCGCTCGGCGCTCTACCAGCCCGCGATCGACGCACAGGGCCGGCTGCTCACCTCCGCGGCCGTCGGCATCAACGGCGACGTCGCCGGCAAGACCGAGGCGCTGCTGGCCGCCGGCATCGACGTGCTCGTGGTCGACACCGCGCACGGCCACCAGGAGAAGGCGGTGGAGGCGGTGCGGGCGGCCCGCTCGGTGGCCGGGGCGACGACGGTCGTCGCCGGCAACGTGGTCACCGCCGAGGGCACCCGCGACCTGGTCGAGGCCGGGGCGGACGTCGTCAAGGTCGGCGTGGGCCCGGGCGCCATGTGCACCACGCGGATGATGACCGGCGTCGGGCGGCCGCAGTTCTCCGCGGTCGAGGAGTGCGCGGCCGCGGCGCGCGCCATGGGCAGGCACGTGTGGGCCGACGGCGGCGTGCGGCACCCGCGCGACATCGCCCTGGCCCTGGCCGCCGGCGCGGCGAACGTGATGGTCGGCTCCTGGTTCGCCGGCACCTACGAGAGCGCCGGCGACATCCACGACGACGGCTCGGGCCGGCTGTACAAGGAGTCCTTCGGCATGGCCTCGGCCCGCGCGGTCAAGGCCAGGACGTCGACCCAGAGCGGCTTCGACCGCGCCCGCGCCGGGCTGTTCGAGGAGGGCATCTCCTCGTCCCGGATGTACCTGGACCCGGCCCGGCCCGGCGTCGAGGACCTGGTCGACCAGATCGTCGCGGGCGTGCGCTCCTCGTGCACCTACGCCGGCGCGCGCACCATCGACGAGCTGCACGAGCGGGCGGTGCTGGGGGTGCAGAGCGCGGCCGGCTACGAGGAGGGCCGCCCGCTGCCGACCTCCTGGTGAGGCCGCTCCCCCTCCCGGTCTTCGAGGGCCTGGTCGCCGACGCCCTCGACCAGGTCCCGCCGGACCTGCTGGCGCTGATGGACAACGTCGTCGTCCTGGTGGAGGACCGCAACGCCGACGAGCCGGACCTGCTCGGCCTCTACGAGGGTTACGCGCTGACCGAGCGCGGCTGGGAGTACGGCGGCGCGCTGCCGGACCGGATCATGGTCTACCGCGAGGCGATCTGTGACATCTGCTCGACCGCCGAGGAGGTCGTCGATGAGGTGACGATCACCGTCGTCCACGAGATCGCGCACCACTTCGGCATCGACGACGAGCGGCTGCACGAGCTCGGCTGGGCGTGAGGACCCCATCCTCCTCACCCCTCGCAGGCTCGGGGCGAGCCTCGGGATGGGGCCTTCCACGTACCTCGCAAGCTCGTGAAGGGCTCGTGGGAGGGGGTCCTTCTGCCGCGTACCGTGCTCAGACGTGGCTGAGGGCAAGGGCAGCGGGCTGCCGATCAAGATGCTGCACGACCGCATCCTGGTCGCGCTGCGCCGCGAGGACGGCGAGCGGCGGTCCACCGGCGGCATCCTCATCCCGGCGACCGCCCAGGTGGCCAAGCGGCTGGCCTGGGGCGAGGCGCGCGGCGTCGGCGCGAACGTGCGCCAGGTGAAGGTGGGCGACCAGGTGCTCTTCTCCCCCGAGGACCAGCACGAGGTCGAGGTGCACGGCGAGGAGCTG
>DASQNB010000213.1:0-1854 GCA_035645175.1 Geodermatophilus sp. | reverse complement strand
GCGACGCTGTAGCCGGTGAGCTGGGTGACCCGCGCCAGCCGGTAGGTGACCGTACGGACGGAGACGTGCAGCCGTCGGGCGGCCTCGGTCGCGACGTCGCCCGCGTCGAAGTACTGCCGGAGGGTGTCGAGCAGCACCTCGGCGCCGCCGCGACTCTGGATGAGCGGTCCCAGCACATCGCGGACCAGGTCGACGATGGCCGCCTGGTCACGCCCGAGTACCCGGTACACCAGCAGGTCACGGGCGTGGACGACGTCGGCGTCGAGGTCCAGCCGGTCGGCGAACGTGAGGGCCTCGCGGGCCTCCTCGTAGGAACGGGCGACGCCGTAGGCGCCGGGAAAGGCGCGTCCGGCCGCCACCCGCCAGCGCTGGCCGCTCCTCATGCGCTCCAGCTCCTGGTGGATCACCGAGCCGAGGTCGACGCTGGGCGGCGAGGAGCCTGGTGCGGCTGCCCGGGAGGGCACGACGACGACCACACGGCCGTCCTTCGTCGCGACCAGCACGTCCCGGTCACCGAACCGGTCGACGACGACCCGCTCCAGCACGCCGGCCGCGCGGTCCATGGCGCCGCCGGGGTCGCGTGGCTGCGCGAGCGCAACGTGGTGGTACTTGCCCAGGTCGATCCCGAACGGCTCGGCGCGCGTCACCATCCGGGACACGTCGGCGTCCCCGCGGAGCAGGTCGTCGACGAACTCGCGGCGCAGTGCCTCCTCGTGGCGGATCATGTCGCGCCGCTCGGACTGGTGACCGTCGACGAGGACACCGACGGCGTCGTCGAGCACGCGGAGGACCGCCTCGGCGGCGCTGCGCACCTTCTCCGGGTCGGCCGACCGCACCACCACCGGCAGCTCCCGCCACAGGCGCCAGGCCGCCGACAGGTAGAGCTCCACCGCGCGACGGGCTCCCACACCCTGGGCGGCGGCGCGCCGGCCCAGCTCCCGGACCGCGTCGAGCTCCGAGGCCTCGGGACGGCGCCCGTGGATGGCGGCGTCGGCCAGCATCGGCAGGTACTCGCCGAGCAGGTCGACCGGGGCCTGGCAGGCGGCGGCCGCCGAGACCGAGACCGAGTCGAGCCAGTCGTCAGGAACGGGGGGCCGGCCGGATCCTCCGTGAAGTGCGCTTTGCCGACTGCGCGTCATGTCTCTCCTCGCGGCGGTCGGGGCCGGCGGAGGGCCGATGTCCGGACTGAACGCGCCTTGCCGACGGCTGGCAACGTCGGCGCGCGCGAGCTGCCCGGCGCCGGCCTGTCGGCTCACCGTCGTGGTCCACGATGTGGAGGACCGTGACCACGGTGAGCAGCACGGCGACGGTCAGCGACACCTGGGGGCCGGCCCGGCGGTCGTGGCGTCCATGCGGCGCAGGACGGGCACGCGGGAGACGAACGTGGCGATCAGCAGGCCGATCACCGCCTTGCTGAGCCGGTCCCGCATGGACGACCACATCACCGGCGGCGAAAACCGGCTGCTGGGGCGACGCGGCTCTCCGGCCCGCTCGCGTCCTCCGGCTCGGGAGGGACGACGTCCTCGAGCCTGCCGAGCTGTGTCGGGCGCAGCACGCGGCGCCGGCCGCCGCTCACGACGAGGAGACGTGCCCCACGGATCTGGCACCGGCGCTGTGCCTGGGCCAGGACGGTGACGCCCGCGGTTCCCATGAACGTCACCCGCTCGACGTCGACGGTGAGCGTCGCGACCCCGCGTCGTCGGGTCTGCGTGGTCAGGCACGCGTCCAGCAGCGGAGCCGTGTACGTGTCGACCTCGCCCGCCACCTCGACGACGGCGTGGTCCGGCCGGGCGGACGGGAGTGCGGTGACCGACAGCAGCCGGACACGGTCGGGGGCCGGATCACGGCCGGGGT
>DASQNB010000212.1:0-6245 GCA_035645175.1 Geodermatophilus sp. | reverse complement strand
TTGACCAGCAGCGTGGCCCAGGGCCAGCCGCCGGGGGAGTGCGGCAGCGCCGTCGCCACCCCCCAGCGGGCCAGCGCCCCGAGGGCGCCGCCCAGTGCCGCGAACACGTACGACACGCCCACCCCCGAGGCACAGGAAGCTTTGCCCACGTCCGGGCGGCCCGGACGTGGGTCCATCTTCCTGTGCCTGGGTCGAGCCGCACGGACACCCCCGTTGCGGGCCGGGGACGCCGGACCGGCCTCCTAGGCTGCGGCGCATGGCAGGTCGACGGGCGGGTCTGCGGGCGTGGATGAGCACCATCCGCATCCGCGTCCTGGCCGTGGTGATCGGGCTGCTGCTGCTGTCCTCGTCGGCGGCGGTGCTCCTGCTGCGCACCTCCCTGCTCGACGACCTCGACAGCGAGGTCGAGCAGAGCCTGCTGCGCGAGGCCGAGGAGTTCCTGCGCCTGAGCCGCGGCGACGACCCGCGCACCGACCGGCCGCTCGAGGGCGACGTGCAGGCGCTGTTCGACGCCTACTTCGCCCGCGAGGTGGCCGACGAGGGGGAGACGCTGCTGGCCTACCTCGACGGCGAGCTGTACGAGGCGCGGCGCTCGCAGGACGCCGCGTCGGTCGACGAGCTCGGTCCCGCGGTGCGGTACTGGCTCAGCCTCGACGAGCGCGAGCAGGGCTCCCTGGACACCGAGCAGGGGGAGGCCCGCTACGTCGCGCTGCCCCTGACCGGCACCGACGCCGACGGGCTGTTCGTGGTCGCCAACTTCCCCGACTTCGAGCGCGACGAGATCGAGGCCGCCGTCCGCGCGCAGATCATCGCCCAGCTGACCGCCCTCACCGGGGCGTCGCTGCTGGCCCTGGGCCTGTCCGGGCGCATCCTGCGCCCCCTGCGCGAGCTGGCGTCCACCGCGCGGCAGATCTCCGACACCGACCTCAGCCGGCGCATCCCGGTCTCCCGGCGCGACGAGGCCTCGCAGATCGCCGCGGCGTTCAACGACATGCTGAGCCGGCTGGAGAACGCCTTCACCGCGCAGCGGGAGTTCCTGCACGACACCAGCCACGAGCTACGGACGCCCCTGACCGTCATCCGGGGGAACGTGGAGCTGCTCGACCTGGATGTCACACCGGAGGAGCGGGCCGAGACGGTCGCCCTGGTCCTCGACGAGATCGACCGCATGAACCGGATCGTCAACGACCTGTTCCTGCTCGCCCGCGCCGACCAGCCCGACTTCCTGCAGGTGCGCCCGGTCGACCTGTGCCAGGTCGTCGAGACCGCCTGGCGGCGTGCCGGCGCCCTGGCCGACCGGGACTGGCGGTTCCGGTCGGACGGCGCGGTGCCGGCGGTCGCCGACGACCAGCGGCTCGTCCAGGCCCTGCTCCAGCTCGCCGACAACGCCACCCGGTACACCAGCCCCGGCCAGGTCATCGAGTTCGGCGTCAGCGGCGACGCCGCCGGCGGACGGATGTGGGTCCGCGACGAGGGCCGGGGCGTCCCGCCCGAGGTCACCGCGCACGTCTTCCAGCGCCGCCGGCAGGGGGCCGACGGCGTCCCCTCGACCGGGGCGGGGCTCGGGCTGGCCATCGTCGACGCCATCGCCCGGGCTCACGGCGGCGGCGTCCGGCTCGTCGAGCACACCACCCCGGGCGCGTGGTTCGAGGTGAGCGTGCCGCACCGGCCTCCCCTGCGGTCCGGCAGCACCGCCTCCGGGCGCCGGGACGCCGGCCACCGATGACCGAGCCCGTCCCCCGGCGCCGTCGTCAGGGAACGGGCTCGGCCGGCTCGTCGTCGGCGCGGCGCCGACCCCGCCACAGCGGCTCGAGCCCCCCGACCTCCGCGTCGGAGGCCACGCGGAACGGGGGAGTGGCCGGGGACTGCAGGGTCCGGCGCCCCTGGCCGCGGGTGGCCCGCAGGGACAGCCAGACCGAGACGCCGATGATCGTGGTGACGACGGCGAGGCTCACGGTGGTGGGGATGTAGTAGACATCGATCTTGAGCAGCATCTTGACCCCGACCCACATGAGCACCAGCGCCAAGCCCGCCTTCAGGTAGACGAACCGGTGGATCAGGTCGGCCAGCAGGAAGTACATCGCCCGCAGACCCAGGATCGCAAAGGCGTTGGCCGTGAAGACGAGGAACGGCTCGTCGGTCACAGCGAAGATCGCCGGGATGGAGTCGACGGCGAAGACCACGTCGGTGACCTCGACCAGGACCAGGACGGCCAGCAGGGGCGTGGCCAGCAGGACGCCGCCGCGCCGGACGACGAAGCGCTGCCCGTGGTAGGCGTCAGTCATGGGGACGAACCGGCGGAACAGCCGCAGCGTCCGTGACTGCTCGAGGTCGATGTGCTCGTCGCGCTGACGGAGCATCCGGTAGCCGGTCCACAGCAGGAATGCCGCGAACAGGTAGAGCACCCAGCCGAAGCTCCCGATGAGCGCGGCGCCGCCGGCGATGAACAGCCCGCGCAGCACCAGCGCGCCGAGCACACCGAGGAACAGCACCCGGTGCTGGTACTCCCGGGGGACGGCGAAGAAGGTGAAGATGATCGCCCAGACGAACACGTTGTCGACGGCGAGCGACTTCTCGATCAGGTACCCGGCGAAGTACTGCTGGCCGAGCTCCGCGCCGTGCGCCCACCACACCCAGGCGCCGAACCCGATGCCCACGGCAACCCACAGCGCCGACCACACGGCGGCCTCCCGCACGGTGATCACGTGGGCTCGGCGGTGGGCGAACAGGTCGACGGCGAGCATGCCGACGACGAGGCCGAGCACGGCCATCCACAGGGCAAGCGAGACGTCCACGCGAGGACCTCCTCCGGTCGATCAGACCGGAGGTCTCTCCAGCGCCCCACGGGCGCCCGCTCTGCCGGACCCCATACGTCGGGGCCGTCGTGACGACAGCGGCGTCGGGGATACTCCCCTCCTACCGACGAGTGAAGCGCAGTTCAGGTGTTTGCGCAAGCGGAGAGGGGAGCACGGTGACCGACCCCGGCCGGCCGACCTGGACGTTCCTGACCAACCACGGCCACGTGCTCCTGGCAGTGGCCGCGGACCCGGACGCGCGGGTCGAGGAGGTCGCTGCCCGCGTGCGCATCAGCACCCGCGCGGTCCTGGGCATCCTGCGCGACCTGGAGGACGCCGGGTACCTGACCCGGACCCGCTGCGGCCGGCGCACCCACTACGAGGTGGTGCCGCACCGGCCCTTCCGCCACCCCGGCGAGGCCGACCGCGAGGTCGACGAGCTCATCGCCGTGTTCACCTCCCGGTGACCGCGGTCCGGCCCGGCACCCACCCCGTCCACGGGAGGACGGACCACCGGGAGTGGAGTCCCCTCCGTCGCACCGCGACCTCCCTCGACGCAGCGGGCCGGTATGCTCGAGACCCTCCTCGGCCTGGCCCCTGCTCACGTCCCCGAGGCTCGGATGGCCCCATCCAGGGCGTCCCCGAGACTGCGAGGGAACCCAGGAGGGGGTCCTTCCTCAGCGCCGGCGGGTCTCGGGGAACAGCAGGTCGACGAAGCGGGCCACGGTCGGCTGCGGCTCGTGGTTGGCCAGCCCGGGCCGCTCGTTGGCCTCGATGAACACGTGGTCGGGTCCCTCGACGTCGGGCACCAGGAAGTCCAGCCCCGTCACCGGGATGCCGATCGCCCGGCTGGCCCGGACCGCGGCCTGCCCGATCGCCGGGTGCAGCCGGGCGGTGACGTCCTCGATCGTGCCGCCGGTGTGCAGGTTCGCCGTCCGCCGGACCCGGATCCGCTCGCCCACGGGCGGGACGTCGTCCATCGCGTACCCGGACTCCGCGACCACCTCGGCGGTCGCGTCATCCAGCGGGATGCGCGACTCCCCGCCGGTGGCCCGCTCGCGCCGGCGGCTGGTCGAGCGGACCAGCTCGGTGACCTCGGTGCGCCCGTCACCGACGACCTCGGCCGGACGGCGCACCGCGGCGGCCACCACTTCGTGGTCGATGACGACCACCCGCAGGTCGTCGCCCTCGACGAGCTCCTCGACCAGCACGTCGGGACAGAACTGGGCGGCCAGCGCCACCGCCCGCTCGAGCGCGTCGGTCGAGGCCACGCCCACGGTGATGCCCTTGCCCTGCTCCCCGCGGGCGGGTTTGACGACCACCTCGCCGGACTCGGCCAGCAGCGTGCGGGCGGCGTCGAGGTCGCCGTCGGTGACGGTCGCCCCACGGGGCACCCGGACGCCGGCCCGCTCCATGATCCGCCGGGTGACCCGCTTGTCGTCGCAGCGGCTCATCGCGACCGCGCTGGTGAACTCCGACAGCGACTCCCGGGTGAGCACCGTGCGCCCGCCCAGCGACAGCCGCATCTCGCCCCACTCGGCGTCGCTCACCTCGACCCGGACCCCGCGCTCGAGCGCCTCCTCGGCGATGATCCGCGCGTAGGGGTTGAGGTCCTCCAGCCCCGGCGGGCGGGCGGCGAACAGCGGCGTGTTGATCGGGTTCTTCCGCTTGACGCACAGCGCCGGCACCCGGTGGAAGCCGAGCTTGCGGTACAGCGCGATCGCCGCGGTGTTGTCGTGGATGACCGAGAGGTCGAGGTAGGCGCGGCCGCGGCCGACGTAGCGCTCGGCGAGCACCCGCACCAGGGCCTCCCCCGTGCCCGGCGGGGCGTCCTGTGCGTCGACGGCCAGGCACCACAGACTGGCGCCGCCCTCCGGGTCACCGAAGGCGAGCACGTGGTCGACGCCGGTGACCGTGCCGACGACCCGCCCCGTCCGCCGGTCCTCGGCGACCAGGTAGGTGAAGCAGCGGGTGCGGTGGTTGGCCCACATGGTGTCGGCGTCGCCGGTGACCATGCCGTTGCGGGCGTAGATCCCGTTGATCTGCCGCATCTCGTCCAGCGCGGTGACCGTGCGCACGAAGACCCCGCGGATCAGCTCGGCCCGCGGGCGGTAGCGGTGCAGGTCCAGCCGGTAGGTGTAGCTGGGGTCGATGAACAGCTCGTCGGGCACCATCCCCACCAGCACGTGCGGGTCCCGCGCGTAGATGCAGATGTCGCGGCGGCCGCTCTCCTCCGAGCGCAGCGCCTTCACGATGCCGTCCAGGCTGGCGAAGGTCTGCCCGAACACCAGCCGGCCCCAGGCGAGGTCCAGGACGACGTCGGACCCCATGCCCTGGCGCTGGTGCTCGGAGACCTGCTGCCAGGGACGGCTGGTGGGGGAGGGGGTGTCCGACACCGGGGTGCGGCGGCGGTGCCCCGCGACCCGGGTCACGGTGCCTCCTCGCCGGCGCTCGTCGGCACCACGTCCCGGGGGGCCATGCCCCCGCGTGACCTCGCGAGCTCGGCCACGGTCACACCCCGTGCGTCTGCAGCCAGAGCTCCAGCAGGCCGAGCTGCCACAGCTTGTTGCCGCGCAGCGGGGTGAGCCCACCGTTCGGGTCGGCCAGCAGCGCGTCGACGTACCCGGGACGGAACAGCCCGCGCTCGCGGGCGGCCTGGCCGGTGAGCGCGTCGCGCACCAGGTCGAGCACCTTGCCCTCGAGGTGGGTGATCGCCGGCACCGGGAAGTAGCCCTTGGGCCGGTCGATGACCTCCGGCGGGATGATCCGCCGTCCGATCGCCTTGAGCACGCCCTTGCCGCCGTCGGCCAGCTTCAGCTCCGGCGGGCAGGCCGCGGCCAGCTCCACCAGGTCGTGGTCGAGGAAGGGCACCCGGGCCTCCAGGCCCCAGGCCATGGACATGTTGTCCACCCGCTTGACCGGGTCGTCGACCAGCATGACCTCGCTGTCCAGCCGCAGGGCGGCGTCGACGGCGGTCTCGGCGTGCGGGGCGGACATGTGCTGCCGGACGAACTCCAGGCTCGGGTCGCCGTCCACGGCGTGACGGTCGGCGACCAGCCGGGACATGTCGGCGGCGTCGCGGTCGAAGAACGCCGCGGCGTACCGCTCGACCGCCTGGTCGCGGCCGATGCCGGCCAGCGGCGGGTACCAGTGGTAGCCGGCGAAGACCTCGTCGGCGCCCTGGCCGGACTGCACCACCCGGATGGACTGGCTGACCCGCTCCGAGAGCAGGTCGAAGGCGACGACGTCGTGGCTGACCATCGGCTCGGCCATCGCCCCGATCGCGTGGCCGAGGGCGGCGGCGAGCTCGTCGGAGGCCACCCGGATGCGGTGGTGGTCGGTGCTGAACCGCTCCGCGATGACGTCGGAGTACTGGAACTCGTCGCCCTCGCGCCCGCCGACGGCCTCGAAGCCGATCGAGTAGGTGGCCAGGCCGGTCTGCCCCTCCTG
>DASQNB010000211.1:0-1934 GCA_035645175.1 Geodermatophilus sp. | reverse complement strand
CGGCTGCCCGACGTCGTCCCGTTCGAGGTCTACTGCCACTCGCTGTCCGACCCGTCGGTGCTCGGGCCGGCCGAGCGGGCCGCCGGCTGCCACACGCTCACCCTCTTCGGCCTGCACACCCCGGCGGCGCTGTTCCGCGACGACCCGGCGGGCACCCGGGAGGAGGCGGCGCGCCGGGTGGTGGCCCAGCTCGACGCGCACCTGGCCGAGCCGCTGCTGGACTGCCTGGCCCGCGACGCCGACGGCCGGCCGTGCCTGCAGGCGGCCTCGCCGCTGGACGTCGAGGCGTCCCTGGCGATGCCGGGCGGCCACATCTTCCACGGCGACCTCTCCTGGCCGGTCGCCGCGACACCGGAGCAGGTCGGCACCTGGGGCGTGGCGACGGGCCACCCGCGGGTCGTCGCCGCCTCCTCGGGCGGCACCGTGCGCGGCGGGGCGGTCAGCGGCCTGGGCGGCTACGCCGCAGCGCGCTCCCTGCTGGGCCCGTGCTGAGACGGCCCTGGTCGGCGCGCCGGCTGCGCGCCGAGACGGCGGCGCTGCTGCGCGGGGCGGCCGGTCTGCTGCGCGGGCGGGACGTCGCGCTGATCGCCGCCGGGCTGACCTTCTACGCCGGCATCGCCGTGGTGCCGCTGTTCCTGGTCGCCTTCTCGCTCACCGCGCTGCTCACCTCCCCCGGACAGGTGCGCGCGCTCGGCGACCGGCTGGCGGCGCTGCTCCCGCCCGAGCTGGGCGCTCCGGAGGCGCTGCAGGCGCTGGTCGGGGCCGGCACCCGGCTGGACCTGCTCGACTTCGTGCTGGCGCTGATCCCGCTGTCCTTCTACGGCGAGGGCCTGCGCCGGGCGCTGCTGCGGTTCACGCCGCAGCGGGACCGGCTGACCGGCTGGCGCGGGCGGCTGCTGGCCCTGCCGCTGGTGCTGGCCACGCCGCTGCTGCTGTACCCGCTGCTGCTGGCGGCCTCGGCGATGGTCGAGCTCAGCGAGCAGGGCAGCGCGCTGGGTAGCGTGGCCGTCGGCTACTACTCGGTGCTGTTCGCCCTCACCGTGCCGCTGTTCTGGGGCTTCGGCGTGGTCGCGGCCGGCCGGCTGCGCTGGGCGGCCCTGGTCTCCGGCGTGCTGTTCACCGCCGCCTGCCTGTCTGGCTTCCTGCAGGGCTTCGTGATCTTCCTGGCCCTGCCCCTGGCACTGGGAGCGCCCTTCGGCGGGCTGACCGCGGTCGGCGCCGTCGTGGCGATCAACCTGTGGCTGTTCCTGCTGCACCTCGTGGTGATCGGCGGCTGGCTGCTGACGCAGGCCCTCGACGACCGGCTGCGGCGAGGAGCTCAGTCCGGCCGCCCCCCGGAGTCCGGCCGGCCCTGACCCTCCTGGCCCTCCTGCTGCTGGGGTGGTCCCTGTTGCTCCTGGCCCTGCTCGGGGGCGGGCTCGGGCTCGGGGTCGGGCGCGGGGGCCTCGGCCGGCGGCTCCGGGGTCTCCGGCTCGGGCCGGGACTCCGGTTCCTCCTCCCGCGCCGGCTCGCGCTCCCGCTGGGGTTCGGGCCGGGGCTCGACGTAGTCCTCGCCGTTGCTGACCAGGATGGAGACGACCTGGCCCGCCACCGCCCGGCCGCCGCGCGGCGGGCTGGTACCCAGCAGGGTGCCCGAGCGCCGGGAGCTGTCCACCTCGACGGTCCGGTGCTCGAAGCCGGCGTCGGCCAGCGCCGTGCGGCAGCCCCGCACCGACGTGCAGCCGGGCACCGGGCGGGTGTTCCCGTTCTCCACGACCTCGTCGGCCGGCGGGAACTCCCCGCTGCCCCGGGCCTCGAGGACCGGGGCCATCGCGTCCCGCCAGACGGTGGCCGCCTTGCCGCCACCGAACCCGCCGACGTTCTGCTTCTCCTTGGGGTTGAGCACCATGACGCTCGCCGCGATCTCCGGGGTGTAGCCGACGAAGGCGATCGAG
>DASQNB010000210.1:0-4400 GCA_035645175.1 Geodermatophilus sp. | reverse complement strand
GACCCCGGCAAGCGGGCGGCGATGGGGGAGGCCGCGGCACGGGGCAGCGACCTGCTCGTCGTCACCGACGACAACCCCCGCTCGGAGGACCCCGCCGCCATCCGCGCGGCGATGCTCGCCGGCGTCCCCGCCGAACGGCGCGGCGACGTGCTGGAGATCGGTGACCGCCGCGCGGCGATCGCCGCCGCCGTCGCGGCCGCCCGGCCCGGTGACGCCGTCCTCGTGGCCGGCAAGGGCCACGAGACCGGCCAGGACGTGGCCGGCACCCGGCACCCGTTCGACGACCGCGCCGTGCTGCGCGAGGCCCTGCGCGCAGCCGGCCGGGGTGGAGCCCCTGACACGACCGAGCTCGCGAGGTCGTGCGAGGACACCGCACCTCCGAGCACGGGGACGACGAGCGCCGGCGAGGAGGCCCCGTGATCCCGTTGAGCCTGTCCGAGGTGGCCGAGGCGGTGGGTGGCGACCTCACCCCCGGCGTCGTCGGGACCGTCACCGGGAAGGTCACGGTCGACTCCCGCACCGTGGCCCCCGGCGACCTGTTCGTCGCCGTGCCCGGTGAGCGGGTCGACGGCCACGACTTCCTCGCCGCCGCCGCGGCCGCCGGCGCGGTCGCCGCGCTGACCACCCGGCCGGACGACGCGCTGCCCTGCGTGGTCGTCGACGAGCCGGTCGAGGCGCTGGGCCGGCTGGCCGCGGCCGTGCACAGCCGGCTGGCCGCGGACGGGTCCGGGGCGGGTGGGCTGGTCACGGTCGGCATCACCGGCTCGTCGGGCAAGACCAGCACCAAGGACCTGCTCGGCCAGGTGCTGGCCACCGCGGGCGCCACGGTCAGCCCACCCGGCTCGTACAACAACGAGATCGGCCTGCCGCTGACCGTGCTGGACGCCGACGCCGGCACCAGCTTCCTCGTGCTGGAGATGGGCTCCCGCGGGCGCGGGCACATCGCCCGGCTGTGCCGGGTGGCCCGGCCCGACGTCGGCGTCGTCCTCAACGTCGGCTCGGCGCACCTGGGCGAGTTCGGCTCGGCCGACGGGATCGCCGTCGCCAAGGGCGAGCTGGTGGAGGCGCTGCCGGAGGGCGGCACCGCCGTCCTCAACGCCGACGACCCCCGCGTGATCGGGATGGCGCCGCGCACGCGGGCCCGGGTCGTCACCACCGGCCGGGTGGCCGACGCCGACGTGCGCGCCGAGGACGTCGTCCTGGACGAGACCGGGCGCGCCGACTTCACGCTGGTCACCGGCGGTGCGCGCGCCGCGGTACGGCTGCAGGTCGTGGGCGAGCACCAGGTCTCCAACGCGCTCTCGGCCGCCGGGGCGGCGCTGGCCGCCGGGATGGCGCCCGACGCCGTCGCCGCCGCGCTGTCGGCCGCGGTGCCGCGCAGTCGCTGGCGGATGGAGGTGACCCGCCGGGACGACGGCGTCACCGTGGTCAACGACGCCTACAACGCCAACCCCGAGTCGATGCGCGCCGCGCTGGCCGCCCTGGCCGGGCTGCCCGCGCGGCGGCGGGTCGCCGTCCTCGGCGGGATGGCCGAGCTGGGCCCCGGCGCCGCCGAGGAGCACGAGCGCCTGGGCCGGGACGCGGTGGCCGCCGGGGTGGACCTGGTCGTGGCCGTCGGAGCCGATGCGGTAGGGATAGCGGACGGGGCGCTCGCCGCGGGTGCTCGCGAGCACGAGGGCGCGGTCCGCGTGCCCGACCGGGCGGCCGCCCGGGATCTGCTGACGGAGGTGCTGGTGCCCGGTGACGTCGTGCTGGTGAAGGCCAGCCGGTCCTACGGGCTCGAGGTCCTCGCGGCCGACCTGCTCGGCCCCGGGGCAGGCACGTGAGGTCGATCCTCGTCGCGGCGGCGTTCGGGCTGATCATCTCGATCCTGGCCACGCCGGTCGCCGTCCACCTGTTCCGCCGCAAGGGCTTCGGCCAGGAGATCCGGGACGACGGGCCGGAGAGCCACCTGTCGAAGAAGGGCACGCCCACCATGGGCGGCACCGTCATCGTCGGGGCCACGGTCGGCGGCTACCTGATCGCGCACCTCTTCCTGCTCGACCAGCCCAACCGGGGCCCCTCCGCCAGCGGGCTGCTGGTGCTGTTCCTCATGGTGGGCCTGGGCACGGTCGGCTTCCTCGACGACTACCTCAAGATCCGCTTCCGGCGCAGCCTCGGGCTGAACAAGACCTCCAAGCTGGTCGGCCAGCTGGTCATCGGGGTGGCCTTCGCCGTCCTCGCCACCCGGTTCCCCGACGAGTCCGGCCTCACCCCGGCCTCGACGTTCGTCTCCTACGTCCGCGACATCGGCCCGCTGTACCTCGGGACGGTGGGCTTCGTGGTCCTGGCCTACCTGTTCATCGCCGGGTTCTCCAACGCGGTGAACCTGACCGACGGGCTGGACGGGCTGGCCGCCGGCTGCTCGGCGATGGTCTGCGGCGCGTACACGATCATCTCGTTCTGGCAGTTCACCCACGACTGCACCAGCGAGGCGATCGTCGGCTGCTACCAGGTGCGCGACCCGCTGGACATCACCCTGGTCGCCGCCGCCGGCCTGGGCGCGTGCCTGGGCTTCCTGTGGTGGAACACCAGCCCGGCGCGGATCTTCATGGGCGACACCGGCTCGCTGGCCCTGGGCGGGCTGCTGGCCGGCCTCGCCGTCGTCACCCGCACCGAGCTGCTGCTGGTCGTGCTCGGCGGGCTGTTCGTCGCGGTCACGCTGTCGGTGGTCATCCAGGTGGCCTTCTTCCGGGCCACCCGCCGCCGGGTGTTCCGGATGGCCCCGCTGCACCACCACTTCGAGCTGGCCGGCTGGACCGAGAACACGGTGATCGTCCGCTTCTGGCTGGTGACCGGGATGTCGGTCGCCTTCGGGCTGGGCCTGTTCTACGCCGACTGGCTCGCCTTCACGGGTCTGTGAGAGAGCTGCTGCGACACGCCCCGACGGTCCGCCGGGAGATCGGCTCCAGCGGCGACGATGTCCGGATGGAGTCCTCCGGCGTCCCGACCGCGCCCGGCCGGCGCCGGAGCGTGCCGACCGGCCGCCGGACGCCGGTCCGCCGGTTCGCGCTCCCGGCCTGGCTCGACGGCCCCATGACCAGCTTCCAGCTCGTCGTCGGCGCGGCCGGGATGCTGCTGGCCATCGGCCTGGTCATGGTCTTCTCCGCCTCGGCGATCGACGCCGCGCTCAACGACCAGCCCGCCTGGCGGCCGGGCGTGGACCAGCTCGTCTTCGCCGTCATCGGCCTGGTGGCGCTGCTGGTGGCGGTGCGGCTGCCGGTCGGCGTGGTCCGCCGCTGGGCGACGATCGGCCTGGTCGTCGCCGCCCTCCTGCTGGTCGCGGTGCTCGTCCCGGGCATCGGCATGGAGCTCAACGGCTCGCGGGCCTGGATCGACCTCGGGTTCACCACCTTCCAGCCCTCGGAGCTGGCCAAGCTGGTGTACGCGCTGTGGGGCGCGCACGTCCTGGCGGTGCGGGACCGGTTCCTGACCGTGAAGACGCTGCTGGTGCCGCTGCTGCCGGTCTTCGCCGTCCTGTCGCTGCTGCTGTACCTCGAGCCGGACTTCGGCGGGATCGTCAGCCTCGGACTGGTGCTGGTCGGCCTGCTGTGGGCCGGCGGCCTGCCCCAGCGCTGGTGGGCCGTGTTCGTGGCCCTCGGCGCCGCGGCAGCGGCGCTCATGGTCGTCGTCGCCCCGTACCGCATGGAGCGGGTCACCGCGTTCCTCGACCCCTTCGCCGACCCGTCGAACACCGGCTTCCAGGCCATCCGCGGGTTCTACGCGCTGGCGACCGGCGGGCTGTGGGGCGTGGGGTTGGGCAACAGCGCGATGAAGTGGAACCTGCTGCCCGAGGCCGAGTCGGACTACATCTTCGCGATCATCGGCGAGGAGCTCGGGTTCCTGGGCTGCCTGGTCGTGGTCGCCCTCTACGGCGTGCTGGCCCACGCCGGTTTCCGGATCGCCCGCCGCTCGGCCGACCGCTTCGTGCAGCTGGCCTGCGTGGCGATCACCGTGTGGCTGGTCGGCCAGGCGGCGCTGAACATGGGCTACGTGGTGGGTCTGCTGCCGGTCACCGGCCTCACGCTGCCGCTGGTCTCCGCCGGTGGCACCTCGCTGGTGCTCACCCTGTTCATCGTGGGGCTGCTCATCCGCTTCGCCCGTTCCGAGCCCGAGGCCGTCGAGCACCTGCGCCGTCAGGAGCGAGGCCGGCTGTCCCGCTGGCTGCTGCCGGTGCCCGGGCAGGCGGTCGGCCCGGTGCACCCGCGCCGCGCCCGCCGTCCGGAGCGGCCGGCCGAGCGACCCGACCGGGGGGCCGAGCGGCCCGCCCGGCCCTCCGCCGGTCCCGGCGCCCGCACCGTCGCCCGCGTCGCCCCGGTCCCGCCGGGGGAGCGGGCCCCGCGCGAGCGGGTGCCGCCCCG
>DASQNB010000209.1:0-3270 GCA_035645175.1 Geodermatophilus sp. | reverse complement strand
CTCGCCACGAGCACCTGCGCGACCTCGGTGACCACGCAGTACCTGCTCACCGGGGCCACCCCGCCGGCGGGGACGGTGTGCGCACAGGACCGCGCGCCGTTCGACCCCGTGCCGACGCCCGCCGTCGTCGGCACCGTCCGGGCGACCGTGGCAGCCGGGTAGGCCCCCGCCGGGGACCAGCGCCGCAGCCTCCCGCCCGCAGGTCGGGTCACGACCAGGGGACGCCGATCCGCCGTCCGGCCAGCTCGTGCACCTCGACCTCCACGTCGAACACCTCGCGCAGCAGCGCCGGCGTCATGAGGTCCGCGGTGGGACCCTCGGCGACCAGCTGGCCCTCCCGCATGGCGACGATCCGGTCGGAGTAACACGAGGCGACGTTGACGTCGTGGACGACCAGGACGACGGTGCGGCCCAGCTCGTCGGCCATCCCGCGCAGCATCCGCATCATCTGGACGGCGTGCCGCATGTCGAGGTTGTTCAGCGGCTCGTCGAGCAGCACGTGGTCGGTGCCCTGGCACATCACCATGGCCACGTAGGCACGCTGGCGCTGCCCGCCGGAGAGCTGGTCGAGGTGCCGGTCGGCCAGCGGGCCCAGCTCGAACCAGGCCAACGCCTCGTCGACCAGCCGGTGGTCCTCCGCGGTCAGCCGCCCGCCGGAGTGCGGGAAGCGGCCGAAGGCGACCAGCTCGCGCACGGTCAGCCGCACCGACATCGCGTTCTCCTGGCGCAGGACCGCCAGCCGCCGGGCCAGCACCTCCCCCGGCGTCGTCGCGACGTCCATGCCGTCGACCTGCACCCGGCCGCGGTCGGCGGACAGCAGCCGCGCGGCGATCGACAGCAGGGTGGACTTGCCCGCGCCGTTGGCGCCGATCAGCGAGGTGATGCCGCCGGTCGGGATGGTCAGCGAGACGTCGTCCAGCACGCGGACGTCGCCGTAGGCCTTGGAGACGGACTCGATCTCGATCACTGGCTGTGCTCTCTCACCGGGAGGGCCCGCTCACTGACGAGGCTCCCTGACCAGGAGGGCGATGAAGACGATCCCGCCCACGAAGTTGACCACGATGCTCAGGCTGGAGTTGAAGCCGAACACCTGCTCGAGGACCGTCTGGCCGCCGGCCAGCGCGATCAGCGCCAGCAGGGCGGCTCCCGGCAGCACCCAGGCGTGCCGGTGCGTGCCCAGCAGCTGGCGGGCCAGGTTGGCCACCAGCAGGCCGAGGAAGGTGATCGGCCCGACCAGCGCGGTGGCGACGGCGACGAGGACGGCGACGGCCAGCAGCGCCCGGTTGACCACCCGGCGGTGCTCGACGCCCAGGCCGACCGCGGTGTCCCGGCCGAGCGCGAGGACGTCGAGGGAGGGCAGCATCCGCCAGGTGGCCGCGGCGACCACGGCCACCACGACCGCGGAGAAGCCCAGCAGCCGCTGGTCGACGGAGTTGAAGCTGGCGAACAGCAGGTCCTGGAGGGTGAGGAACTCGTTGGGGTCGATCAGCCGGGAGACCAGGAGGGTGAGACTGGTGAAGACGGTGCCGAGCACGACACCGAGCAGCACCAGCACGTACACGTCCCGCTCGGTGCGGCCGAACAGCGACCGGTGGAGGACGGCGGCGAAGGCGATCAGCACGACCGTGTCGACCACGAACCGCAGCCGCGGGTCGGCGGTGGTGACCGCCGAGGAGCCCAGGAGGAAGACCCCGGCGGTCTGGATGAGCACGAACAGCCGGTCGAACCCCATGATCTCCGGGGTCAGGATCCGGTTGGTGGTGACCGTCTGGAACAGCACCGTGGAGATCGCGACCGCCACCGCCACGACCGCCATCGCGGCGAGCCGGCGGCTGCGCATCAGCAGCGCGTAGTCCCAGGAGCCGGTGACGCCGAGGGTCAGGAACGCGGCGACGGCCGCCAGGGTGAGCACACCGAGCACGACCAGCGTGCGCCGGCGGCGCGTCGTCCGCTGCGGGGCCGTGAGGACGGCGGTCACGGGACCTCCTCGCCGGCGCTCGTCGGTTCGTGCCCGCGCGGTGCTCTGCCTCCGCGTGACCTCGCGAGCTCGGTCACGTGCCGCTCCTCCTCCGGGCGCGCAGCAGCAGGACGATGAAGGCGACCCCGCCGATGACCCCGCCCACCGTGCCGACGGGGATCTCGTACGGATAGCGGATGGTCCGGCCGATGACGTCGCAGAACAGCACGAACGCCGCGCCGGTCACGGCGGTCACCGGCAGCACGCGGCGCAGGTTGTCGCCCATCGCCAGGGTGACGAGGTTGGGGACGACGAGGCCGAGGAAGGGGATCGAGCCGACGCTGACCACGACGATCGCGGTCACCACCGAGGCGATCACCAGCCCCGTGGTGACGACCCGCGTGTAGGGCAGGCCGAGGTTGATGGCGAAGCTCTCGCCCATCCCGGCCACGGAGAACCGGTCGGCGTAGAGGTAGGCGACCACGGTCGCGGCCAGCACCAGCCACAGCAGCTCGTAGCGGCCGGCCACGACGCCGGAGAAGTCCCCGTTCATCCACGCGTCCACCGACTGCAGCAGCTCGAAGCGGTAGGCCAGGAACGCCGCCGCCGCACTCACCACGCCACCGAGCAGGATGCCGACCAGCGGGACCACGACGATGTCGGTGAGGACCATCCGCTGCAGCAGCCAGACGAAGAAGAAGGTCCCCACCAGCGAGAACACGACCGCGATGCCCATCTTGCCCAGCACCGAGGCGCTGCCGAAGGCCAGCGTCGCGACGACGATGCCCAGGCCCACCCACTCGGTCGTCCCGGCGGTCTGCGGAGAGACGAAGCGGTTGCGGGTCAGCGACATCATCACCAGGCCGGCCACCGCGGTCGCCGACCCGGCCAGCAGGATCGCGGTCAACCGGGGCACCCGACTGGTCCAGAAGACCCGGGCCTGCCCCCCGTCGGGGTCCAGCACGTCCAGCGGGGTCAGGTCGCTGATCCCGATGAACAGCGAGGCGAGGGAGGTGGCGACCAGCGCCACCAGCGCGGCGGCGACGTGCCGGCGGCGGACACCGCGGCGGCGCCGCACCTCCCCCGAGGGGGCGGGTGCGGCGCCGCGCTGTCGCCCTGCGGTACTGGTCACGAGGTCACTCGACCGCGGCCGCGACCTCTTCGATCATGGTCTCGACCGACGGCAGGCCGTTCGGCGCGATGTACCAGACCGTCGAGTCCAGGTAGTGGACGTCGTCCTGCTGCCAGGCGGTCGTCCCGCGGACCAGCTCGTTGTCCAGCACCTGCGCCGCGGCCTGACCGGACTCGCCGAT
>DASQNB010000208.1:0-1564 GCA_035645175.1 Geodermatophilus sp. | reverse complement strand
CGACGCCGTCACCCGGGCGTCACGGCTGCCTGCTGTCGTCCGGTCGCGGCAACGACCCGCCGTCCGTCCGCGGCGGGAGCGCCGGCCCCGTGGCCGACGAGGACCACCCGGGTCGGGGACTCGGTCGCCTGCTGGGGCCGCAGTCCGCAGTCCGCGAGTGTGTGCGGGCGCAGCAGCAACGAGTTCGGTACTGGTGCGATCTCCCGCCACGCGAAGCAGTCCCGGATGATCGGCTGGTTGGCGCCGCCGGTGATCCGGCGATCCGCGCGCACGAGGCCGCGCAGGACGTCGTGGTAGGTGAGGAAGTCCGGTGAGAGGTCACCCCAGGTGGCTGCCAGGAGCGTTCCCAGGTGGTCGCGTGCCAGCAGGAGCGCGGCCTTGAACTCCTCCGCGTGACCCTGGTAGGCGGCGGAGAAGCGCCGTGCGATGTCCTCCAGGTCCACGGAGCTGCCCGGCAGGTTGTTCGAGTCATCCCGGAGCTGCTGGTCGATCAGGCCGACCCGCACCAGCTCCTGTTGGAAGACCTCCACCATCGTGTCGAAGAGCGCGCCGGTGAGGGGCAGCGAACGGTCGTGCGGCTCCTCGCCGACGTCGGACATGCGCCTGGAGTTGAAGGCCACCCGGATCTCGCGGCTGTCGGAGAGCTCGCCGACCCGGTCCAGGCCGTTGACGGTGAGCAGGTTGCCCTTGGTCTCGTCCAGGAGGTGGTCGACGAAGGAGTCGAAGTGCAGCAGCGCGATGATCGCGGTGAGGTCGCCGCCGGACTCGTGCAGCCCGCCGTAGTCGATGCCGCGATCGGCGGGGTCGGAGGGGGTCCCGACCTCGGTGAAGATGATGCTGTGTCCGAGCTCGTGGGCGAGGACGTCGAAGTTCTCGCAGTAGGGGAGGCCGTGGTCGATGGCCCCGTTGGGTCGTCGTCCGAAGCCGAACTCGAGGAACCCGTAACCGGACTGCGCGTTGTCCCACTCGATCAGCGGGATCAGTTCCATCCGGGCGAAGTCCGGCTCGAAGTGCCAGTCGATGCGGTGGCCGAAGTAGTCCTCCCACAGGTCCAGGACCCGTCGGACCGTCGCGTACATCGTCGCGGCGGAGAACGCGCGGCTGCCGGGCTCGAGGTGCGTGAAGTGCCCCTCTCCGTCGGGCGTCACGGGCGGATGGGACGGTCCCCGGTAGGGCGGCCGGTCGAACTGGCCGTACCGCGTCTTCCCGATCGCGTCGACGACGAACATGCGGTCGTCGGCGGGGCCCGCCCGGACCTCGCCCAGCGGTACCGAGACGGTCACCGTCTCCGGCTCGGGGAAGAGCGGGCTGCCGTCCCTCCTCCTCAGGAACCGTGGCTGGGGGAAGAGCAGGAAGCGGGTACCGGTCCCGGCGAGTCGCCGGTCGAGCTCGACGGACATGACGCACTCCTCGGAAGCGCAGCGGTGTGGAGGCGCCGAGGATGTCCGCCGGCCGCCACCACGCCGTCAACGGGATGTCACGGCACCGCGGTGCCATGCGTGCCGGCGGCCCGGGCGGCTCACCGTGCGGACGTCACCGCCGTGTTCCCGGGCGGGTTGCCGCG
>DASQNB010000207.1:0-4131 GCA_035645175.1 Geodermatophilus sp. | reverse complement strand
CACCGATGACCAGCAGGTCCACTCCGTCGTCGTCCCGGCTGCGCATGCCCGAGGACGCTAGGCGCTGTCCCCGCGACCGGCGATGCGTCAGCCCTCGGGCGGCTCCCACCCGCGGTCGCCGCACGCCCGGAGGAACGTGCCACCGGCCTCGGCGACCGCGGCGTCGTCGAGCTCGTCGCTCGCCACCGTGTCGCGGAACCGCCGGTAGGGGTCGGTGAGCACGGCCGGGTCCGACTCCCCGACGAGGTCCCCGAGCCGGGCGACGAGCTCGTCGCGCTGGTCGGCAGGCCGGCCCGACGCGGCCCAGGCGGACAGGGTGTCGCACGCCTCCGTGGACGCCCGGTCCAGGCCGCTGCCCCCGCAGGAGGCGAGGGCCAGGGCTGCCGCCAGGAGCGCCCAGGTGCGCCGACGAGTCATCCCGCGACGGTAGTGGGGGGCGCGGGGGAGGATCGCCGGGTGCTGTCCACGACCGACGTCCTGGTGGTGGGGGCGGGGCAGGCCGGCCTGGGGACGGCGTACCGGCTGCAGCGGCTCGGCGTCCGGGACGTGCTCGTCGTCGATGCCGGCGAGGTCGGCCAGAGCTGGCTGGACCGCTGGGACTCCCTGCAGCTGTTCACCCCGCGCCGGTTCTCCCAGCTGCCCGGGCTGCGCTTCCCCCGCGGATCGACCGTCCCGCCGTCCCGCGCGGAGATGGCCGACTACCTGCGCGACTACGCCCGCCGGTGGGGTCTGACGGTGCGCACGGGGACGCCGGTGCGGCGGCTGTCCCACACCGGCGACCGGTACACCGCCGAGACGCCCGCCGGCCGCATCGAGGCGCGGCACGTGGTGGTCGCCTCCGGGGCGTCCCGCCGTCCGCACGTGCCCGCGGCCGCGCGCGACCTCGCCGTCCCCCAGCTGCACTCGGCGGACTACCGCCGGCCCGGCGACGTCCCGCCCGGGCGGGTCCTGGTCGTCGGCGGCGGCAACTCCGCGGCCCAGCTCGCCGTCGAGCTGTCGGCGACCCACGACGTCACGGTCGCCAGCGCCCGGGAGCCGCGGTACCTGCCCGCGCGGGTGCTCGGCGTCAGCATCTTCGACTGGCTGCTGGTCAGCGGCGTGCTCAACGCCGATCGGGACGCGCCGGTGACCCGGCGGGCCCGGGCCCGCGGCGACGCGGTCGTCGGCCGGGAGCTGGACCGGCTGCGCCGGCGCGGTGTGCTGCGGGTGCTGCCGCACCGGGTCCTGACGGCGGCGGGCACGCGGGTCGGCCTCTCCGACGGCAGCGACCTCGAGGTGGCGAGCGTGCTGTGGTGCACCGGGTTCGGGCCCGGCACCGGGTGGGTCGACGTCCCCGGCGCCCTGGACGACGACGGCGCGCCCCGGCACGACCGCGGCGCCTCGCCGGTGCCCGGGCTGCACTGGATGGGCCTGCCCTGGCAGACCCGGCTGAACTCCGCGCTGGTCGACGGCGTGGACCGGGACGCCCGCCGGACCGCCTCCCGCATCCACCGTGCGCTGTCGGCCTCGGCTGGTAGACAAGGGCGGTGGCTGCCTCCCGCGACGTGGACGCGTCCTTCCTCGCCCTCCCGCTCTCCGCGCTGACCGACGCCGCCCTCACCCGGGCGGTCGACCTGGGCTGCGAGCACGCCGACATCCGGGTGGAGCGGATCCGCACCCAGTCGATCAGCCTGCGCGACGCCCGGCTGGAGTCGCTGGCCGACGGCGAGGACCTCGGGCTGGCGGTGCGCGTGGTCCACGAGGGCACCTGGGGCTTCGCCGCCGGCGTCGTCCTCACCGCCGCCGAGGCCGTGCGACTGGCCGAGGAGGCGGTCACCGTCGCGCAGGTGTCGGCGGCGGTGAACAACGACCGCGTCGAGCTGGCGCCCGAGCCGGTCTACCCGGACGCGGTCTGGGTGTCGGAGTACGACGTCGACCCGTTCGAGGTCCCCGACACCGAGCAGACCGGGCTGCTAACCGAGCTGTCCGAGCAGCTGCTGGCCGCCGACGGCGTGGAGCACGTGCAGACCACCTGCCAGGCGGTCAAGGAGCAGAAGTACTACGCCGACACCGCCGGCACCCGCACCCGCCAGCAGCGGGTGCGCATCGACCCCGACCTCACCGCGCTGACCGTCGACCGCACCACCGGCGCGTTCGAGAGCATGCGGACCATCGCCCCGCCGGCCGGCCGCGGCTGGGAGTACCTCACCGGCACCGGCTGGGACTGGCGCGCCGAGATCGCCGAGATCCCGGAGTTGCTGAGGGAGAAGACCAAGGCGCCGTCGGTGCAGGCCGGCCGCTACGACCTCGTCGTCGACCCGTCGAACCTGTGGCTGACCATCCACGAGTCCATCGGCCACGCCACCGAGCTGGACCGGGCGCTGGGCTACGAGGCCGCCTACGCCGGCACCTCGTTCGCCACCGTCGACAAGCTGGGCACGCTGCGGTACGGGTCGCCCGTCATGCACGTCACCGGCGACCGCACCGCACCGCACGGGCTGTCCAGCATCGGGTGGGACGACGAGGGCGTCGCCGGCCAGCGGTGGGACATCGTGCGCGACGGCGTGCTGGTCGGCTACCAGGTCGACCGGAACATGGCGAGGTTGCGGGGCATGGACCGCTCCAACGGCTGTGCCTTCGCCGACTCCCCACAGCACACGCCGGTGCAGCGGATGGCCAACGTCTCGCTGCAGCCGGCGGAGGACGGCCCCTCCACCGCTGACGTCATCGCCGGCGTCGAGCGCGGCGTCTACGTCGTCGGCGACAAGAGCTGGTCGATCGACATGCAGCGCTACAACTTCCAGTTCACCGGCCAGCGGTTCTACCGGATCGAGGGCGGGAAGCTGGCCGGCCAGCTGCGCGACGTGGCCTACCAGGCGACGACGACGGACTTCTGGGGCTCGATGCGCGTGGTCGGCGGCCCGCAGACCTACGTGCTCGGCGGCGCCTTCAACTGCGGCAAGGCCCAGCCCGGGCAGGTCGCCCCGGTCAGCCACGGCTGCCCGGTGGCGCTGTTCGAGGGCGTCAACATCCTCAACACCGTCCAGGAGGCCGGTCGATGAGCGAGCTCGCGAGCTCATCCATGAGCGCAGCAGCCCCGCGAACGCGGCCGACGAGCGCCAGCGAGGAGGACAAGTGAGCAGCTGGTCGCGTCCGCAGGACGTCGTCGAGAAGGCGCTGGCCGCCTCCAGCGCCGACGGGCAGGTCGCCTTCGTGGTGGAGAGCTCCGAGGCCAACCTCCGCTGGGCGAACAACAGCCTGACCACCAACGGCGCGATGCGCTCCCGGCAGGTCGTCGTCGTCTCCTTCGTCGACGGCGGCGCCGGGATGGCGGCCGGCACGGTGGCCCGCACCGGCAACCCGGACGTCGAGGAGCTGGTGGCCGCCAGCGAGCAGGCCGCCCGCGACGCCGGCCCGGCCGAGGACGCCGTCCCGTTGGTCAGCGAGCCGCCACCGGGTGCCGGCGACTGGGACGCCGACCCGGCGGAGACCTCGATCCGCGTCTTCCGCGACTTCGCGCCCGCGCTCGGGGAGGCCTTCGGTGGTGCCCGGGACCGCGACGAGCTGCTGTTCGGCTACGCCGAGCACGACATGTCCACCACCTACCTGGGGACGTCGACCGGGCTGCGGCTGCGGCACGACCAGCCCGGCGGCCGGGTGGAGCTCAACGGCAAGAGCGGCGACATGAGCCGCTCGGTGTGGGCCGGCGTCGGCACCCGCGACTTCCTCGACGTCTCGGTGGCCGACCTGGTCGCCGACGTCCAACGCGGGCTCGGCTGGTCGCAGCGGAGGGTGGAGCTGCCCGCCGGCCGCTACGAGACGCTGCTGCCTCCCTCGGCGGTCAGCGACCTGATGATCTACGCCCACTGGACGATGGAGGCCCGCGACGCCGACGAGGGCCGCAACGTCTACGCGAAGCCCGGCGGCGGCAACCGGGTCGGCGAGCGGCTGGCCGCGCTGCCGCTCACGCTGCGCAGCGACCCGTTCGAGCCGGGGCTGGAGGCCTGCCCCTTCCAGGTGGTGAGCGGCTCGTCGGGGTCGGCGTCGGTGTTCGACAACGGCATGGCCACCCCGGCGGTCGACTGGATCTCCGGCGGCGTGCTCACCAACCTGATCCGGCCGCGCGCCTGGGCGCTGAAGACCACGGCACCG
>DASQNB010000206.1:0-3674 GCA_035645175.1 Geodermatophilus sp. | reverse complement strand
TACCTGAACTACCGCAAGGTCTCCATCTACGGAGGCTCCAACGAGGTGCAGCGCACCATCATCGCCGGCACGATCCTGGGGCTCTGAGGCAACCGTGGACTTCACCTTCGACAGTGAGCAGAACGACCTCCGGGAGGCCGTGCGCGGTCTGCTGGACCGCGCCTACGGCGACGCCGAGCAGCGCCGCCGGGTGACCGCCACCGACCCGGGCTTCGACGAGAAGACCTGGTCGCGGCTGGCCGAGATGGGGCTGCTGGGCCTGCCCTTCGCCGAGGAGCACGGCGGCATGGGCGCCGGCCCGATCGAGGTGGCCGTCGTCGCCGAGGAGATCGGCCGGGTGCTCGCACCCGAGCCGTTCGTCGAGGCGGTCGTGCTGGCCGGCGGGCTGGTCGCCGCCGCCGGCACCGACGCGCAGAAGGCCGAGGTCCTGGCCGGCATCGCCGAGGGGACGACGCTGGCCGCCATGGCCCACGCCGAGCCGGGCACCCGGTGGAGCCCGCAGGCCGAGGCCGTCACGGCCACGCAGGACGGCGGGTCCTGGACGCTCACCGGCGTCAAGGAGCCGGTGCTCAACGGCGCGCGGGCCGACGTCCTCGTCGTGTCCGCGGTCGTCGACGGCGGGGGGACGGCGCTGTTCCTCGTCCGGGGCGACGCCGCGGGCCTGACCCGCACGGGCTACCGCACCCACGACGGCGGCCGCGCGGCCAACGTCCGCCTCGACGGCACCCCGGCCGAGCTGCTCGGCGAGTCGGGTGGGCGGGGTGGAGACATGGACCGGACCGCGGCGATCGAGCGGGTGCTGGCCGAGGGGCGCATCGCCTACGCCCACGAGGCCATCGGCTCGATGGACACCGCGCTGCGCACCACCGCGGAGTACCTCAAGACCCGCAAGCAGTTCGGCGTGACGCTCAACCGGTTCCAGGCGCTCACCTTCCGCGCCGCGGACATGTACGTCTCACTCGAGCTGGCCCGCAGCACCGCGCTGTGGGCGTCGATGGTCCAGCAGGCCGGCGGGGACGTCGTCGCCGCCGCCGACCGCGCCCGGCTGCAGACCAGCCGCGCCGGCCGGCACATCGGCAAGGAGGCGATCCAGCTGCACGGCGGGATCGGTGTGACCGCGGAGTACACGGTGGGGCACCACACCAGTCGGCTCACCGCGATCGACCACGTCCTCGGCGACGGCGACTGGGCGCTGTCCCGGCTGGCCCAGGACGTGGACGGGCACGAGACGGTCGACCCGCTCGGGGCGCCCTACACCCGCTAGTCACGGGCCACACCGCGGCCGGCGCCCCTCGAGCGGGGCGCCGGCCGCGGTCGTGTCCGGCCGGTGTCGGTGGCCGGTGGTGGGATCGGCGGGGTGGCGGCACCAGCGGGTCGCGGTGGGGACCTGACCGCGCCCCGGCCCGGCCCGGCACCGGTGTCGTCCCGTCCCGGCAGCGAGGAGTCCCCGTGAAGGTCGTCGTCACCACCCCCACCGGCAACGTCGGCTCACGCGTGGTCCGGCTGCTGCTGCAGGCCGGCGTCACGCCCACCCTGCTGCTGCGCCACCCCGAGCGGCTCGACCCCGCCGTGCGCAGCCGGGCCGAGGTGGTGCAGGCCGACCAGCGCGACGCCGACGCGGTGCTGCACGCGACCAGGGGCGCCGACGCCCTGTACTGGGTCGACCCGCCGACCGGGGAGGACGACCCGGTGGCCGCCTCCGCGCCTGGGTGCCGTGGCCGCGCGGGCGGTGTCGGCGAACCGGGTCGCCCGCACGGTGTTCCAGAGCAGCGTCGGGGCCGAGCGGCGGACCGGCGCCGGGATGATCGACGGGCTCGCGCGGGTCGAGACGCAGCTCGACGCCACCGGCGCCACGGTCCTGCACCTGCGCTGTGGCTACTTCGCCACCAACCTGCTCGGCGACCTCGACGCGCTGCGCGGCGGGACGCTGCCGACGACCATGCCGCTCGACCTGCCCCTGCCGTGGGTCGACCCCCGGGACGTCGGCGACGTCGCCGCGGCGCGACTGCTGTCCACGGCCTGGTCGGGCCGCCAGGTGCAGGCCGTCCACGGCCCCGAGGACCTCACGTTCGACCAGGTCGCCGGCATCGTCAGCGTCTCCGGCGGACGGCCGGTCCGCGCCGTCCGCCTCGGTGACGACGATCTGCGCGCGGCCCTGTCCGCCGCGGGGATGACACCCGCGCAGGTCGAGGGCGTCGTCGGGATGTCCCGCGGTCTCCGCGACGGCTTCGTCCCGGAGGACCCGCGCACCGTCCTGACGACGACGCCGACGACGCTCGCGTCCTGGGTCCACGAGCACCTGCGCCCGGTACTCGACTGAGCCCGGCCCCTCCTGGCCGCCTCCCGGGTCCCGCCCCGAGCCTGCGAGGGGTGGGAGGAGGCGGTCCTTCCACCGGTCGCGCGGCCGCTCGCCGCGGGCACTGCGGAGGGTGAGCGTTTCCATCCGGCCCGGCGCGCGGCACACTGCCGCGGGACGGCATGATCCTCCCCGGCTGCGCCACCGTGCACGCCGTCCCGGATCGCCCGCCCACCGGCGTGCACCACCGCTGAACCGGACCGCACCGTCACCGGCTCCGTCGCCGAGGATGGGCGGCGACCGACCCGTGCAGGAGGAGACCGGACGTGCTCATCGGAGTGCCCAGGGAGACCCGGCCCGGCGAGACACGCGTGGCCGCGACGCCGGCCACCGTGCGCCAGCTGACCGGGCTCGGCTACGACGTCGTCGTCGAGGTCGGGGCCGGCGCGGCCGCCAGCTTCCCCGACGACGGCTACCGCGAGGCCGGTGCCCGGCTGGGGACGGCGGACGAGGCGTGGACCGCCGACGTCGTCCTGCACGTGGCGAAGCCGACGATCGCCGAGGTCGGGCGGCTGCGGGACGGCGCGGTGCTGGTCGGCACCCTGGCGCCGGCCCTCGACCCCGACCTGCTGGCGGCGCTGGCCGCCCGGCCGGTGACCGCGCTCGCGATGGACGCCGTCCCGCGGATCAGCCGCGCGCAGTCGCTGGACGTGCTCAGCTCGATGGCCAACATCGCCGGCTACCGGGCGGTCATCGAGGCCGCGTACGCCTTCGGCCGCTCCTTCACCGGCCAGGTGACCGCCGCCGGCAAGGTGCCCCCGGCGACGGTGCTCGTCGTCGGCGCGGGGGTGGCCGGGCTCGCCGCGATCGGTGCGGCCAGCAGCCTGGGCGCGGTGGTGCGTGCCACCGACGTCCGCCCCGAGGTCGCCGAGCAGATCGCCTCGATGGGCGGCCAGTACGTCGGGGTGCCCGCCGACGAGCAGCAGGAGGGCGGCGGCACCGGCTACGCGTCGGTGACCTCCGCGGACTTCGACCGCCGGGCGGCGGTCATGTACGCCGAGCAGGCCCGCGAGGTCGACATCGTCATCACCACCGCGCTGATCCCCGGGCGGCCGGCGCCGCGACTGATCACCGAGGAGATGGTGGCGTCGATGTCGCCGGGCAGCGTGGTGGTGGACATGGCCGCCGCGCAGGGCGGCAACGTGGCCGGGTCGGTGCCCGACGAGGTGGTCCGCACCCCGAACGGCGTCACGATCATCGGCTACACCGACCTGCCCGGCCGGCTGCCCGGCCAGGCCTCGCAGCTGTTCGGCACGAACCTGGTCAACCTGGTCAAGCTGCTCACCCCCGGCAAGGACGGGCAGCTGGTGCTCGACCT
>DASQNB010000205.1:0-3146 GCA_035645175.1 Geodermatophilus sp. | reverse complement strand
CGGCCGTCGCGGCGGCGCTGGCGCTTCGCCTCCAGACGAGTGGACCCGGCGACCCCGCGGACGTCGTCGTCGCTGGTCAGCCGGCCGGTGCGGCCGGCGCGCTCGGGACGGTCGTCGTCGCCCTCGGCGGCGGCCTCGCCGGCCTCACCGCTGGTCCCGCGGCGGCGGCGCCGGCGACGGCGGCGGGTGCTCGACCCGGCCTCGTCGTCCTCGGCGGTGTCCTCGTCGGTGTCGGTGTCCTCGTCGGTCTCGTCGGCACCCTGCTCGTCGCCGGCGTCCTCGTCGGACTCCTCGTCGCTGTCCGTGGCGTCCTCGCCGTTGCGGCCCCGGCCGCGGCCGCGGCGGCCCCGGCGGCGGCGCCGGCTGCCCGCGGCCCCGGTGTCGTCGGTGTCCTCGGCGCCGGACTCGTCCTCGTCGACCCGGTCCTCGTCGGCCCGGTCCTCATCAGTCCGGTCCTCGTCGGCGCGGTCCTCGTCAGCGCGGTCCTCGTCGGCCTCCGGGACGGCGCCGGTGTCCTCGGTCGCCGCGGGGGTCTCCTCCCCGCCGGAGCGGCGGCGCGAGCGACTGCGCCGGGACCGGGGTGCCGGGGTCTCCTCCTCGAGCTCCTCGGCCGGCTCGGCGTCGGCATCCTCGGCCACCGGCGACTCGGCCAGCGGACGGCGGCTGCGCCGGCGCGGCGGGGCCGGCACGTCGGTCTCGGTCGGCGCGACGAAGCTCACGAACGCCGGGAGGGCCGGGGCCACCGGCGGCGGGGGCGTGTAGGCGTCGGGGTCGGCCGCGCCGGCCGGTCGGGTGGCCCGCCGGCGGGGACGGGCGATGACCGCGGTGGGCTCCGGGGAGCTGAACTGGGCGCCGAAGGGCGAGACCGGGGGCTCCTCCGGCTCGGCGGCCGGCGGCTCGGTGTCCAGTCGCTGGGTGTCCTGGGCCTCCTCCTCCGCGGCGGCCTGCTCGCCGGCGTCGTCGTCCTCACCGGCCTCGGCGGCCAGGAGCTCCTCCTCGACCGCGGCGGGCTCGGCGCCCTGGGGCGGCGCGGCGGGGTCCCGGACCTCGTCGGCCGAGGTGGTGGTGTCGTCGTTCTGGTCGGCCACGCGTGGCTCGCCTCCTGTGTGGTGCTCCCGGGCGCCGATCGCAGAGGACTGGCGGCCGCGCAGGAGCACGGGGTTGGGCGGGTCGGGCCCCGCGCCGGGTGCGGCGGCAGGCTCGACTCGCGAAGTCTGTGGGCCGGTGCCCGGGCGAGGATCTGCCGCGGCCGGGCGCCGGGTGGTGCGGGTCTCAGGTGGTGCTGGGGTGCGTCACGTCTGGCAGCCGTGCCGCGCGACGGCGTGCGGCCCCCGGACCCACCGGTCAGACCGCGGCAGGCTCCCCCTGGCAGCGGGCGCCCGCGACGCGGTCCGGGCCGAGCGGGTCGGCCACGGCGCCGCTGTCGTCGAGCCGGCCCTGCGCCTCACGCACGGCCCGAGGGGGCGACGGCGGGCGCAGGTCGGCGACGACGACCAGCGCGGCCAACACATCGTCGGGTCGAACGGCGGGCGTCACCTGCCGGACGACCATGTGCAGTATGGCACAACCTGCCTCCTCGGCCGCCGACGCGCCGGCCACAGCGGCCCGCGCGTCGATGTCCCGGAGGCCGTTCTTGGTGCGCTTCTCGACGGTGACCACCTCGGCGGCCAGGAACGCCTTGACCGCCGGCGCGAGCTCGGCCGGCGACACACCCGGCAGCTCGACCCGCCAGGTGGCGGCGTCGATCCGGTCGGCCAGCGACCCGGTCCCCTCGGCGGCCTCCACGCACTCGAGGACGTCGATGCCCGGGGGCAGCGAGGCGTCCAGCGCGGCGCGCACCTGCTCGGGCTCGCACCGCTGCGCCAGGCCGATCTCGACGTACTCGGCCTCGCTGGCCGCTCCGGTCGGCGCCGCGCCCACGTAGGAGATCTTCGGGTGCGGCGTGAAGCCGGCCGAGAAGGCCATGGGCACCCGCGCCCGGCGCAGCGCCCGCTCCAGTGCCCGGGCGAGGTCGCGGTGCGAGGCGAAGCGCAGCGGGCCCCGCTTGGCGTAGCGCAGCCGCAGCTTCTGCACCGTCGGCGGCGGGGGCGGCCCCTCGGGCTGGCGGGCCACTAGCGGCCGACGACCGTGAGCGGGAGCAGGCTGCGCCCGGTCGGCCCGATCTGGATCTCGGTGCCGTTGGTCGGGCAGACGCCGCAGTCGTAGCAGGGGGTCCACCGGCAGTCGGCGACCTCCTCCTCGGACAGGGCGTCCTGCCAGTCGTCCCAGAGCCACTCCTTGTCCAGCCCGGAGTCCAGGTGGTCCCAGGGCAGGACCTCGTCCTGGCCGCGCTCGCGGGTGGTGTACCAGTCGAGGTCGACGCCGAGGGGCGCCAGCTCCGCGGCGGCCGCGGCGGTCCAGCGCTCGTAGGAGAAGTGCTCGCTCCAGCCGTCGAACCGGCCGCCCTCGCGCCACACCCGCTCGATGACCCGGCCGACCCGGCGGTCACCCCGGGAGAGCAGGCCCTCGATCACGCCGGGCTTGCCGTCGTGGTAGCGCAGGCCGATCGAGCGGCCGATGCGGCGGTCGGCGTTGATGGCCTGCCGCAGCAGGCGCAGCCGGGAGTCGATCGTCTCGGCGCCGGCCTGCCCGGCCCACTGGAAGGGGGTGTGCGGCTTGGGCACGAAGCCGCCGATGGAGACGGTGCAGCGGATGTCCTTGCGGCCGCTGGCCTCCCGGCCGGCCCGGATGACCTCGACCGCCAGCTCGGCGATCTCCAGCACGTCCTCGTCGGTCTCGGTCGGCAGACCGCACATGAAGTAGAGCTTCACCTGCTGCCAGCCGTTGGCGTACGCCGTGGTGACCGTGCGGACGAGGTCCTCCTTGGACACCGTCTTGTTGATCACCCGGCGGATCCGCTCGCTGCCGCCCTCCGGTGCGAAGGTCAGGCCGGATCGGCGCCCGTTGCGGGACAGCTCGTTGGCCAGGGTGACGTTGAAGGCGTCGACCCGGGTGCTCGGCAGGGAGAGCCCGGTGTTGGTGCCCTCGTAGCGGTCGGCGAGCTCCTTGGCCAGCTGGCCGATCTCGGAGTGGTCGGCGCTGGACAGCGAGAGGAGGCCGACCTCCTCGTAGCCGGTCGCCTTGAGCCCGGCGTCGACCATCGAGCC
>DASQNB010000204.1:0-15746 GCA_035645175.1 Geodermatophilus sp. | reverse complement strand
TCGGCGAGACCCCGCCGGTGGAGCCGAGCACGTCCGCCACTGCCGCCTCGAGGACGGCGAAGGCCTCGGCGTTGGCCTGCAGCTCCCGGTGCACCACCGCCTCCACTCCGCTGTCGCCCTCCTCGACGTGCGGCAGCAGCTGGCGGCGGGTGGTGGTGCCGACCAGCGGGAACAGCTCCGGACGGCGGTGGTGCAGCGCCGCCGAGACGTAGGCCGGCACCGCTCCCCGGCCGAGGTCCTGGATGCCGCGCAACGAGGCGCCGACCGTCCCCGGTTCCCCGAGCACCGAGAACTCCTCGTCGGGCAGCTCCCAGAGCGGGCGCCCGGCGGCCCGCTCCGTGACGGCGTCGGCGAGGCCGCCGGCGTCGTCCAGCGCGGTGCGGACCGCGGCCCACCCGACCGGGTCGAGCCGGCCGTGCAGCCCCTCGGCGGCCAGGACGTCGTCGTCGCCGAGCGGCCCCTCGGCCCGGGCCCGGCAGTCGAAGCGCTCGTAGCCGAACGCCAGCACCTGGACCCAGCGGCCCTCCGGGTGGCTGGGTGACCGGAAGCGCAGCGGCCGCCGCCCGCGGGCGTAGCCCAGCACGGCCGCCAGGGCGGTCCCGAGCGGGATCGGGTCGGGCCCGGTGCTCGGCAGGACCAGGTCGGGACCCGCAGCACCGCTCACGGTGCCAGCCTGACCGACGGCAGCTCGCGCCGCGAGGGGCACCCGGTGGGGGCCGCCCCGCGCGACCGGGACGGCCGCCCGGTCCGGCGGCCCGGTCGACGGTGGACTGCACGTCGCCGCCGGTGTCGGTGAGGCGCCGAGGCCGGTCGGCCCGGTGCACCGGGGCGCGGGCGGTCACCGTGCCGGCAGCCGCCACTCCGGTGTCCCGACGACCGGCACGACGCGTCCACCCGCGGCCAGGTGCAGGCTCCAGGTGCCGTCGAGGCGGGTGCTGAGGACGTCGCCCAGCCCCTCGGCCCACTCCTCGTCGGCGACGGTGGTCGTCGGGCCGCCGGGGCGGCACAGCGCCATCGCCAGGTGGCTGACGTCGAGACCCTCGGTGAGCGTCTCGTGGAGGTCGCCGAGCGCGCTCAGTGTCGGCAGGTCGGGCGCCGGCGGGAGGTCGTCGACCGGGACGATCAGCGGCAGCGAGCGCCCGTCGGCGGTCAGCCACATCAGCCAGAGGCTGCAGGCGGCGAAGACCGGGGGGTCGAGCAGGTCGGTCCAGCGCCGGGTCAGCTCGGCAGCGGAGCGGACGGGGACCTGGGCGAGCGGGGGAGTCGTCATGCCGGTCAC
The DNA here is from genome assembly GCA_035645175.1 of Geodermatophilus sp. Lineage (GTDB taxonomy): Bacteria > Actinomycetota > Actinomycetes > Mycobacteriales > Geodermatophilaceae > Geodermatophilus. The sequence continues at coordinate 14,467 of DASQNB010000204.1, read as the reverse complement.
CCTGGCCGCGGGCTCCGTCCCTGCGCTCCGCCGTCCACAGGGCAGCGCCCGTCCACAGGGCCGACACCGCCGTCCGCCCGATGGTGCTGGCGCTGTGTCGAGGCCGCTCACGCGTGAGGATGGCGGCATGGGCAAGCAGGCGAAGCAGCGGAGGCACTCCCCGATGGCGGCGGACCCGTCGGACGGGTCCGGGGCCGGCGCGGTGGAGTGGCCGTCCGCGATCCGTTCCGGCCGGTGGGTGGACGCCGAGGGCACCCACTGGCACCTCCGCGGCGGGGTCGGGGACCTCCCCGAGAAGCGCGTGGTGCACCTGCTGCGCTCGCCCGAGGTCGCGGTCCTGCACTTCTCCGGGCCCCACGCGCCGGCGGAGGTGGCCCTTCCGGACCGCGAGGCGCTGTGGCAGCGCGTGCGTCCCTACCACTGCGAGACGGCACGGGAGCCGGACGACCACACGCACGTCGCCGTCGCGGAGTTCAAGGACGACCGGCGTCGCTACCTGCTCGTCATCGAGGAGAGCTGCTGACCCCGCACCGCAGGGTCCAGCGGGTCCACCCGCCCGGCCGTCGAGCTCGCCGCCCGAGGAGGCGTGCAGCTCGTCGACCGTCGGCGACCCGCGGACTGGACGGCCCGCGCACCACCGGTCGCCGGACGTTCGGCACAGCAGCCCCCTGAGCCGCACCTGCCGACCCGTCCGGACCGGGCGGACCACCCGCAACAGCCGGCACACGCGGGGTCCGGCGCGGACGTACGGTCCCGCTGCACATCCGACGATCGGGGGACCGCGATGATGCCGACCGGCCCGGGCACGCAGCCCACGCAGACGATGCAGATGCCCGCCCAGCCGCCCGGGGAGCAGTCCACCGGGCGCCGCCGCCGGTGGCTGCGGTGGGCGGTCCCGCTGCTGGCCTTCCTGCTGGGCGCCTGCGTCGGCGGCGTGGGCGACCGGACCGACGTGACCAGCACGCCGCAGTACCTCACGCTGCAGGAGGACCTGCAGGTCGCACAGGACGAGGCCGGCGAGCTCAACGACGAGGTGACCGCGGCCGAGGGGCAGATCCAGGCGGCGGCCGCGGCGGCGGAGGCCCGGCTCGCCGAGCAGACGGCGGCGATCACCCAGCGCAGCACCGCGCTCGACCAGCGGGAGCAGGAGCTCGCCGCCCGGGAGAGCGCGCTGCGGGCCGCCGAGGTGGCGAGGGGCAGCAGCGCCGGGTCGGCGAGCAGTGCCGGGTCGAGCAGTAGCGGCTCGTCGTCCAGCAGCAGCGGCTCGTCGTCCTCGTCGTCCGGGTCGGTGGCATCCGGCGCCGGCAGCAGCGCGCCGGTGGTCGAGCCCGAGCCCGAGCCCGAGCCTCCGGTCGGCACGTCCTACGACAACTGCTCGGCGGCACGGGCCGCCGGCGCCGCCCCGGTCCTCGCGGGCGACCCCGGCTACGGCCGGCACCTCGACCGCGACGGCGACGGGGTCGGCTGCGAGTAGCCGGGGGACCGGGACCGGGCCGGCTGCGTGCAGCCGGCCCGGTCCGGGTCCGTCAGCGGTGGCCGATGCCGCCGGGGCCGTGGTCGGCCGGGACGCGCTCGTGCTCGGGGGGAGGCCCGGGCGGCGTCCCGTCGCCGAACGGCGAGCCGCCGAGCTCCTCGCGCCCGTGCGGGGTCAGCCAGCCCGCGGTGTCCGGGCCCTGGGGGATGACCTGCGTCGGGTTGATGTCGGCGTGGACGACGTAGTAGTGCTCCTTGATCTGCGGGAAGTCGGTCGTGTCACCGAACCCGGGGGTCTGGAACAGGTCGCGCGCGTAGGCCCACAGCACCGGCATCTCGGTCAGCTTCGACCGGTTGGCCTTGAAGTGGCCGTGGTAGACGGGGTCGAAGCGGGCCAGCGTGGTGAACAGCCGGACGTCGGCCTCGGTGATCGTGTCGCCCATCAGGTAACGCTGCCCGGCCAGCCGGTCCTCCAGCCAGTCCATCGCCGTCCAGAGCCGGTCGTAGGCCTTGTCGTAGGCGGCCTGGTCGCCGGCGAAGCCGCACCGGTACACGCCGTTGTTGACCTCGGTGTAGACCCGCTGCATGACGTCGTCCATCTCGTCGCGCAGCGCCTCGGGGTACAGGTCCGGCGCGCCCTCGCGGTGGTGCTTCGTCCACTCGGTGGAGAGGTCGAGCGTCATCTGCACGAAGTCGTTGGTGACGACCTGCCTGCTGGGGACGTCGACGATCGTCGGCACGGTGATGCCGCGGTCGTAGTCGGGGAAGCGGGCCAGGAAGGCCTCCTGCAGCCGCTCGTATCCCAGCACCGGGTCGCGCCCGCCCGGGTCGAGGTCGAAGGTCCACGAGCGCTCGTCGTGGGTCGGCCCGCACAGGCCCATGGAGATCGCGTCCTCCAGGCCGAGCAGCCGCCGCACGATGACCGCCCGGTTGGCCCACGGGCACGCCCGCGCGACCACCAGCCGGTACCGCCCGGCCTCCACCGGCCACCCGCCCGAACCGTCGGCGGTGATCCGGTCGGTGACGTAGTTCGTGTCCCGCCGGAACTCCCCGGTCGTGACGTAGCCCGAGCCGCTGTTCTCTTCGCTCACGGGCACCAGCTTGATCGACGCCCGCCCCGGTCGCTCGTCAGAGGCGTGCGGTGGTCGCCGCGTCCCGCTCGCCGTCGAAGTAGCGCTCGAGCACCTCGGCGAACACCCGCTCGTCGGGCGCGGCCGCCTCGAACAGCGTCATCGACGAGCGCAGCTTCATCGCGTCGGTCGACCCGAGCACCCGCACCGGGTCGCGGTCGCCCAGCTCCAGCAGCGCCTGGGCGCACTCGACCAGCCGCGCCCCGAGCACCGGGTGCGCCAGGTAGGAGTGCGCCTCCTCCAACCCGGAGACGGCGTACCGCTGCGCCATCGGGCTGTGTCCCAGCCCGGCGACCTGCGGGAAGACGAACCACATCCAGTGGCTGCGCTTGGCGCCGTCCCGCAGCTCGCGCAGCGCCTGCTCGTACGTCCCGTCGTCCTGGGCCCGCACGAACCGCTCGAGGTCGAAGGGGTCGCTCACGACCCCTGCATGTCCCGTCCGGGCGGGGGCGAACCACGCGGTCGCGGGCAGCGGCCGACCTGCCGATGACCAACCCATGACCACCGATCGCGGGGCGCGCCGGCGCCTCACCGCCGCCCTGCTGATGGGCCTGGCCCTGAGCGTCACGACGGCGTGCGGGCCGGAGGCCGCGCCCGAGCCGGCGGCGGCCGGCGGGACCCCCACCGCGAGCACACCCCCGCCGCCGGTCCGCTGGCCGCTGACCGGCGTGGACAGCGCCGGCGCGGACGTGGACCGGCCGGCGCTCGCGGTCAAGGTCGAGAACTCCGTGGCCGCCCGGCCGCAGACCGGCCTGGACGCCGCGGACGTGGTGTGGGAGGAGATCGTCGAGGGCGGCATCAGCCGCTACGTGGCCGTCTACCACTCCACGCTGCCGGCCGCGGTGGGGCCGGTGCGCTCGGTCCGCCCGATGGACCCCGCGATCGCCGGGCCGCTGCGGGGCCTGTTCGCCTTCTCCGGCGGTCAGGCGCCCTTCGTCGAGGCCACCGGCGCAGCCGGCCTGCAGGTGCTCAAGCCCGGCGCCCCCGGCTTCTACCGGGTGGACGAGCGGGTGGCCCCGCACAACACCTACGCCGACCCGGCCGCACTGCTGGCCCAGGCCGACCCCGGCCACGCGGCGGCGCCGCCCGCCCAGTTCGTCGTCGCCGGTCCCGGTGAGCAGCCCACCGCCGTCGCCGCCGGCACACCGGCCGGGGTGCTGGACCTGCGGCTGTCCCGGATCGCCACACCCCGGTGGACCTGGAGCCAGCCGGACGGCGCCTGGCTGCGCGCCGAGGGCACCACGCCGGCGGTCGGGGCCGACGGCGCCCCGCTGCGCGCCGCCAACGTCGTCGTCCTGCGCGTCGACGTCGTGGACACCCGGTTCGTGGACAGCGCGGGCAACCCGGTCCCGGAGACGGTGCTGGTCGGCGGGGGAGAGGCGCTGGTCGCCACCGGCGGGCGCACCGTCCCGGCGACGTGGCGCAAGGGCTCGGTCGGTGACCCCGTCGCGCTCACCGGCGCCGACGGGCAGCCGGTCCGACTGGCCGCGGGGACCACGTGGGTCGAGCTCGTGCCGAGGGCGACCGGCTCGGTGACCGTGGGCTGACAGGGGACTACGGCCGCCGTCCGTCCAGCGCCGTCGTGAGGAACTGGAGCATCGTGCGGGTCAGCTGCTTGCGGGAGTCCGCCCGGCGGTAGTCGTGGCCCTCGCCGGCGAGCTCCAGGTACTCGACCGGCCGGTCCAGCGCCTGCAGCGCCGCGACGATCTGCTGCGCCTCGCCGATCGGCACGTTGGTGTCGTGCTCGCCGTGGACGACGAGCAGCGGGACGTCGATGAGGTTGGCCGAGGCCAGCGGCGAGATGTCCTCGAGCAGTGCGCGGTCGCGTTCGGGGTGGCCGTACTTGGTCACCGCCGCCGCGGCGATCCACGGCTCGCTGTCCCGGTAGAAGGTCACCAGGTCGGACATGCCGCAGATGTCGACGCCGGCCGTGAACACCCCCGGCGAGAAGGCCAGCGAGGCCAGCGTCAGGTACCCGCCGTAGGACCGGCCGGTCACCGCGATGCGGTCCGGGTCGGCGACCCCGGCCGCGACGAGGTGGTCGGCCGCGGCGAGGACGTCGGCGAAGGCCGCGTAGCGCCCGGTGAGGTCGTCCGCGTGCACGAACTCGCGCCCGAAGCCGGACGACCCGCGGATGTTGGGGGCGAACACCGTGATGCCCGCGGCGGCGAGCGCCTGGTGCTGGGGGGCGAAGGTCGGCCGCTCCTGCGCCTCCGGGCCCCCGTGCAGGTACAGCGCCACCGGTCCGGGCTCCTTCAGGTACCCCGGTGCCCGGTACAGCCAGCCGGTCAGTGGCAGCCCGTCCCGGCCGGTGAAGGTCTCCAGCCGGGGGACGACGAGCCGCTGCCGGGGCAGCGGCGGGGCGAAGGTGACGCGGGTCCAGGCGTGCGTGGTCGTGTCCAGGTGCCAGAGCTCGCGCGGGCGGGTGGGCCCCTGGACGCCGAGCACCACGCTGGAGCCGTCGCGGCTGAGCACCGGGTCGGCGGCGACCAGGCCGGGCAGCCCGGTGATCGGGGTGCGCCCGCCGGTGGCGGTGTCCATGAGCTCCAGCTCGCTGCGGCCGGCGACGTTCCAGACCAGCAGGAGCAGCAGGCCGGCGTCGTCGGCGTCGACGAACTCGAGCTCGGCGTCGTCGCGGGCCGCGAGGGTGCGGGGCTCGCCGCGCCAGCCGTTGGGCCCGAACGGGACCCCGATCAGCTGACGGCGCGGGAGCCCCACGTCGGAGGCGAGGTAGACGTACACCGGGCCGGAGTGCTCCACCGGCGCCGGGCGGATCAGCGCGACGTCGGTCGAGCCGGTCGCGCCGTGCGGCAGCACGCTGAGGTCCTCGTCGCTGAGCCGGTCGACGACGACGACGAACTGCTGCCCGCGCTCGCCGTCGCGGACGACGATGAAGCGCTCCTCCAGGGACACGTCCAGCACGTGGATCAGGTCGCCCTCGGCCAGCGGGTCCAGCCGGCCGGTCGCCGGGTCGGCCAGGTAGCAGCGGGTCGGCGCGCCCTCCGCGGCGCCGGGGAAGGTGACGACGAAGCGGTGGCCACTGCGGGTCCACGGCCCGAGCTCCGCGTGGGTCTCCGCGTCCCCGGCCACCCGGCGGGCGTCGGACCCGTCGGGCCGCACCACCCACACCGCCGTCCGGACGCCGCCGTCGGTGGCCACCTCGACGGTCAGCCAGCCGCTGTCGGCCGCCCACCGCACCTTGGTGACCGGGTCGTCGGACAGCAGGATGTGCCGTGCCCCGGGCTGCTGCCCGTCGAGCACGACCTCCTGGATGTAGACCTGCGGGACGCCGGAGCGGTCGCTGATGAAGGCGACCTGCCGGGCGTCGGGGGTCATGTTGGGGCCCCAGCTGCCCCAGGCGTCGACGAGCGCGTCGGCCAGCGCGGCCGCCGCCTCGACGTGCGCCGGGGCTGCGGGCGCGTGGGTCGTCACCGTGCGAGGTCCTCCACCTTCTGCAACCACATCTCCAGCAGCGCCAGCTGCCACAGCGCGTTCGACCCGAGCGTCGTCCGGGTGGCGTTCGGCTCGCGCAGCATGCGCTCCACCGTCTCGGGCCGGAACAGGCCACGCCGTTTGGCCGCCGGGTCGCTCAGCGCCTCCCGTACCCGCTCACGGTACGGCCCGTCCAGCTGCCGGATCGCGGGCACCGGGAAGTACCCCTTGGTCCGGTCGATGACCTCGTCGGGCACCAGCCCGCGGGCGGCCCGCTTGAGCACGCCCTTCCCGCCGTCGGCCAGCTTGAGCTCCGGCGGGATGCGCCCGGCGAGCTCCACGAGCTCGTGGTCGAGGAACGGGACGCGGGCCTCCAGACCCCAGGCCATCGTCATGTTGTCCACCCGCTTCACCGGGTCGTCGACCAGCATGACCGTGGTGTCGTTGCGCAGCGCGGCGTCCACCGCGGTCTCTGCGCCCGGGGCGCCGAACAGGTCGCGGACCAGCGCGGTCGGGACGTCCTCCGGCACCGTCCACTCCGGCTCCAGCACCTCGGCCATCGCCGCCCACCGCCGGTCGAAGAACACACGGGAGTAGGCCTCGACGGCCGCGGACCGGGGGACGCCGGCCAGCGGCGGGTACCAGTCGTAGCCGCCGAGCACCTCGTCGGCGCCCTGCCCGGACTGCACCACCTTCACGTGCCGCGACACGTCCTGCGCCAGCAGGTAGAACGCGACGCAGTCGTGGCTGACCATCGGCTCGCTCATCGCGGCGACCGCGGCGTCGATGCCCGGCAGCAGCCGCTCGTTGCCGATCCGGATGCGGTGGTGGTCGGTGCCGAACCGCTGCGCGACCAGCGTGGAGTACTCGAACTCGTCGCCGGACTCCCCGCCGGCGGACTCGAAGCCGATGCTGAACGTGGCCAGCCCGGTCTGGCCCTGCTCGGCGAGCAGCGCAACCACCAGGCTGGAGTCGATGCCGCCGGACAGCAGCACGCCGACCGGGACGTCGGAGACCATCCGCCGCTCCACCGCGGTGCGCAGCGCGGCCAGCAGCGCCTCCTCCCAGTCGCGGGAGGACCAGCCGGCGCGGTCGGGGTCGCGGGTGAACTCCGGCCGCCAGTAGACGGTGTCGCGGCTGGTGCCGTCGGCCTCGACCACCCGCACGGTGGCCGGCGGCAGCTTCTGCACCCCGGTGAGGATCGTCCGCGGCGCGGGGACGACGGAGTGGAAGGTCATGTAGTACGCCAGCGCGGTGCGGTCGATGTCCGTGTCCACCCCGCCGGCGGCGAGCAGCGCGGGCAGCGTGGAGGCGAAGCGCAGCAGGCCCGGCCGGGCGTCGACGTAGAGCGGCTTGATGCCCAGCCGGTCGCGGGCCAGCACCACCCGGCCGGTGGCGTGCTCGACGACGGCGAAGGCGAACATGCCGAGGAAGTGCTCGACGCAGGCGGTGCCCCAGCGCGCGTAGGCCTGCAGCACCACCTCGGTGTCCGACGTGGAGGCGAACCGGTGGCCCGCGGCCTCCAGCTCGGCGCGCAGCTGCCGGTGGTTGTAGACGATCCCGTTGAAGACGACGGTCAGCCCGAGGTGCGGGTCGACCATCGGCTGGGCGCCCTTCTCCGACAGGTCGATGATCGACAGCCGGCGGTGCCCGAGCCCGACCGGCCCGCGCGCCCACAGCCCGTCGCCGTCCGGGCCGCGGTGGGCCTGGCAGGCGGTCATCCGGTCGAGCGCGACGACGTCGGCCCGCTCCCCGTCGAAACGCACCTCACCGGCGAGTCCGCACACGGCTGCGTCCCCTCTCCTCGGAACCGACGATCCAGGTGTCCTTGGCGCCGCCGCCGCGCGAGCTGTTCACGACCAGGCTGCCGGGTGCGGCGACGCGCGTGAGCGCGAGGTCGGCGAGCCGGGCGTCCTGCGGGCGGGTGCCGGTGAGCAGCACGAAGGCGCGCAGGTCGATGTGGCGCGGGTGCAGCCCGCCGTCCGCCGACGTCGGGGCCGACGAGAGCGCGACGACCTCCTGGGCCACCCACCCGGCGGGCTGCGCGGCGATCTCGGCCCGCCGCCGCACCACCTCGGCGGCGGTGGCGGCCGGGCCGATGAGCACGCCGGACCCGCCGTAGCCGTCGACCGGCTTGGTCACCAGCTCGCCGACCCGCTCCAGCACGGCGTGGCGCTCACCCTGGTCACCGGGGCGGTAGGTGGGCACCGAGTCCAGCAGCGGCCGCTCGTGCAGGTAGTAGCCGATCAGCTCGGCGACCCAGCAGTACGTCGCCTTGTCGTCGGCGACCCCGTTGCCCGGGGCGTTGGCCAGGACCAGCGCGCCGGCGGCCGCGGCGTCCAGCAGCCCGGCGCCGACGAGCCGGCCCGCGCCGTCGTGCAGGTCGGCGAGCTCGCCGTCGATGCGCAGGTACACGACGCCGACCGGCTCGCCGCGGGAGGTGACCCGGCCGCCGTCGACGGTCAGGTCGTCGGGGCCGACGAGCAGCATCCCGGCGTCCTCGGCCAGCCGCCGGTGCTCGAACCACGCCGGGCTGTCCGGCCCGCTGGACAGCAGCGCCGCCCGGGTCCGCGGGGCGGCGTGCGCCAGCAGCGTGGTGCGCAGCAGCCGGGCGTGGTCGGCCGGGTCGGCCAGGCCCGGCGGGCGCGGCAGGTCGGGCATGACGGCGTCGAGCAGCTGCCGGGCGGCCAGCGCGTACGCCGCGCCGCTGGGGGAGCGCAGGTTGTCCTCGAGCACCCGCCAGCCGCCGTACTCGGTGCGGACGACGTCGAAGCCCATCACCGGCGCGCGGACCGCGCCCCGCGGCAGCCGCACCGCCTCCGGACGCCAGCCCGGTGAGCCCTCGACGACCTCGCGCGGCACCACCCCGTCGGCGAGGACCCGCTGCTCGCCGTAGACGTCGCGGAGGAACAGCTCCAGCGCGCGGGCCCGCTGGACCAGCCCGGCCCGCAGCTCCGCCCACTCCCGGGCCGTGACGATGCGCGGCACGAGGTCGACGGCGAACGGCCGCTCCTCGCCGTCCACCCGGTAGGTGAGCCCCTGACCGGCCAGCCAGGTGTCGCGCGCCGCCGTCCGCCGGGCCAGCTCGTCCGGCGGCAGGGCGCTGACGACGTCGAGGACACCCCGGTAGGCCGGGCGGGGCACCGACCTGGCGCCGACCGCCTCGTCGCCGGCCCGGGCGCGGTAGCGGTGCAGCGCCGGGGCGACCGGCGGCGGGCCGCCTGCCGGGCCGTGGGTCTCCTCCACCACCAGCCGCATGACGTCGGCGAGGTCGCCGGTCTCGGCGTAGGCGGCGCGCTGGCGGTCGGCGGAGTTGCCGCGGGCGAGGGTGGTCTCGGCGAGCTCGGTGACGGTCTCGAGGTCGCCGAGCTCCTCCAGCTGCGGGCGCAGCCGGTCGAGCAGCGCGTGCACGACGTCGGCGGCCGGACGGGGGCGCGACGCGGCGTCCACCAGGTCGCGGGAGAGCCCGCCGCGGGCCGCCTGCCACATCGCGGCGCGGTGCAGCGGCGGGGGCGCCGGCCGGTACGGGCGCCCGGCCGCCACGTCGAGCTCCGCGGCCCGGACCATGGCCCGGAACAGCCCCGCGACCAGGACGGCGTCGTCGACCAGCGGGCAGCCGTCGCAGACCCGCAGCTCCAGCGTCGGGGCGTGCGAGGAGGGGCGGACGTCGAAGTAGGCCATCCGGGCGTCGGCGATCACGCCGGAGCCGATGAGGTCGGCCAGCAGCGCGTCGTACTCCGCGGCGTCGGCCAGCGGGCCGGGGGAGCCGGCGGTCGGCCAGCGCTGCCAGATGATCGTGCGGATGCTGGCGTAGCCGGTGTCGTGGCCGTTCCAGAACGGGGAGCTGGCGGACAGGGCGAGCAGCACCGGCAGGTCCCGGGCGACCCGCTGGGTGATCTCCACGGCGAGGTCGCGGTCGGAGACGCCGACGTGCACCTGGGTCCCGCAGATGAGCTGCTCGTCGACCAGCAGCCGGTACTGCTCGTGCATGCGCCCGTAGCGGCCGGTCGGGGTGAGCTCGAAGTCGGCGAAGGTGGAGCGCGGTGCGGTGCCGACGGCGGCGACCCCGAGCCCCTCCCGGCCGGCGACGGCGACCAGTTCCTTGCGCAGCCGGAGCAGCTCCTCGCGGAGGTCGTCGAGCGACCGGACGACGGCGGTGTTGGTCTCGACCGTCGTGCGCTGCAGCTCGGCCGCGTAGGAACTGCTCGGCAGGCGGCTGAGCAGCTGCGGCGCCCGCGCCGACAGCTCCCACCGGTCGAGGTCGATGAGGTGGAGTTCCTCCTCCGCGCCGAGCGTGAGCTCTGCGGCCATCCGGCGACGGTAGCGAGACCTGTGTCACATCCGGGGGTCGCCGGAGTTCCCATTTGGTTACCCGGTCCGGAGTCGCTCCGGCGAGCAGGGGTTGCTCTCCGGACGGATGCAGGGGCCAGCTGCGCACAGTCGTGCCAGGCGCGCCACGGCGGTGGGCCCGCGCGCCCCGGCCGGGGTCGGCGGTACGGCGCTCTGGCACGCTGCGCCCACCACCCACCACCCACAGCCGCCGACCCAGGAGGACAGAGCCCGTGCCGCCGTTCCCCGGACCGCTCGCGGGGCTGACCGTCGTGGAGCTGACCTCGACCTTCCTCGGCCCGTACTGCGCGGTGCTCATGGCCCAGATGGGCGCGCGGGTGGTCAAGGTCGAGCCTCCGGCGGGCGACATCATCCGCGGTGTCGGCGACGAGCGCGGCTCCGGGCAGGGTCCGGCGTTCCTCACGTTCAACCGGGGCAAGGAGTCCGTCGTCCTCGACCTGACCACCCCGGCGGGGCGGGCGGCCCTCGACCTGCTGGTCGACGAGGCCGACGTGCTGCTGCACAACATGCGACCGCGGGCGGCCGCCCGGCTCGGCATCGACGCCGCGACGGTGCTGGCCCGCAACCCGCGGATCGTCCACTGCGCCGCCGTCGGCTTCGGCTCGGCCGGCCCGTACCGGGACGAGCCGGCCTACGACGACGTCGTCCAGGGCGTCTCGGGGCTGGCCGCCGTCCAGGGCGGCAGCGGCGAGCCGCAGTACGTGCGCACCCAGGTGGTCGACAAGACGGTCGGCGTCATGGCCCTGGCCGCCGTCCTCGCCGCCCTGCACGAGCGGTCGGTGTCCGGCCTCGGGCAGGCGGTCGAGGTGCCGATGTTCGAGTCGATGGCGAGCTTCCTGCTCATGGAGCAGCAGGGCGGCCGGGTGTACGCCGGCCGCACGGGCGGCACGGGGTACGCCCGGACGGCCTCGCCCTACCGCCGGCCGCACCGCACCGCCGACGGCGTCATCGCGGTGCTGCTCTACACCGACGCGCACTGGCGCGACTTCTTCCTGCTGGTCGACCGGCCCGACCTCGCCGACGACCCGGAGCTGGCCTCCATCCGCGGGCGCACCCGCCGGATCGACGAGCTCTACCGGCTGGTCGACGACGAGCTCGCCCGCCGGCCCACCGCCCACTGGCTCGCGGAGCTGCGTGCGCGACACGTCCCGGCCATGCCGGTGAACACCGTCGAGGACCTCTTCCGCGACGAGCACCTGGCCGCGGTCGGGTTCTTCGAGCAGGTCGAGCACCCGACCGAGGGCCCGCTGGTGCACGCCCGGCTGCCGTGGACCTTCGGGCGCAGCGGGACGCCGGAGGTCCCGGCCGCGCCCACGCTCGGCCAGCACACGGAGGCGACGCTGCGCCGTCTCGGCCTCGGCGAGGACGCCGCCGGCGCCGGCGGTCAGGTCAGCGAGGAGCGCCCGGCTCCGGCGTGAACCCGCGGGCGGCGGCCCGCTCGGCCGAGAGGACGAGCCCAGCCGCGGCGACCGTGCAGGCCGCGACCGCGCCGAAGGCCACGCCGTACCCGGCGGTGCTGATCAGCGCGCCGGCGGCGACCGGCGCGACCACCCGGCCGGCCTGCCCGGCCAGGGCCTGGCCGCCGGAGACCGACGCGAAGACGGTCGCCGGCACGTAGGTGCCCAGCAGCGCCGGGCGGGCGATGTGGATGACGCCGAACCCGGCGCCGAAGAGCAGCACGAACAGCACCGTCGCCAGCGGCTGCGGCAGCGCGAACAGCAGCGCCACCCCGACCGCCTGGCCGGCGATCAGCGCCGCGGTGACCCGGCCGAGGCCCAGCCGGCCGGCCAGCGCGGTGAGCACCACCCGCCCGGCCACCGACATCGCGCCGAGCGCCCCGGCCGCCGCCGCGGCCAGCGCCGGGGGCGCGCCGCGCTCGAGCAGGTGGGCCACCAGGTGCACGGCGACGGCCGTGATGGCCAGCATCTCCAGCGCCGTCGCGAGGGTCAGCCGGCGCACCGCGGGGTGCCGCCAGGGGGCGGCGGCTCCGGCCGGGGACGCGCGCGGCCCGGCGGGCACGACGTCGGGCTGCCCGCCGTCCCCGTCGCCGTCCGGGGCGAGGCCGAGGTCGGCGGGGGAGCGCCGCAGCAGCAGCGCCTGCGGCACCGCGCACAGTGCGACCAGCCCGGCGAGCACCAGCAGCGCGCCGCGCCAGCCGAGACCGTCGATGAGCGCCTGCGACGTCGGCAGGAAGACCGTCGAGGCGAAGCCGGCGACCACGGTGAGGGTGAGCAGCGCGGCACGCCGGTCCCGGCGGAACCAGGTGTTGATCACCGCGTAGGCCGGCTCGTAGAGCACCGCGGCGCTGGCCAGGCCGATGCCGGTGAACACCAGGTACAGCTGCGGCAGGGTGCGCACCTGCGACCACCCGACCACGCAGGCCGCGCCGAGCAGGCTGCCCGCGGTCATCAGCCAGCGCGCCCCGTGCCGGTCCAGCCGGCGCCCCACGCCGACCGCGGCCGCCCCGGTCACCGCCATGGCGACGGTCAGCGCACCGGACAGCTGGACGGTGCTCGCGCCGAGGTCGCGCTGCATCGGCACGAGGAAGACCGCGAAGGAGTAGAAGAGCACCCCGTAGGCGACGGTCTCGGTGACCGCGAGCGCCCACACCATCCGCCAACCGGGGAAGTCCCGGCGCCGCCCGGCCGTCCGCCGGGCGACCACTCCACCGGCGGGCCTGGCGGTCACGAGCCGCGGCGGGCGACCCTGCCGGACCCGGCCTGGTCGACCGGGTAGACCAGGACGTCGGCCACCACGACGTGCGGCGGGCGGCTCGCGATCCAGGTGACGACCTCGGCGACGTCCGCGGCCGACAGCGGCGTGAGGCCCTCGTAGACGGCCTTGGCCGGCGCCTCGTCCCCGTCGAAGCGGACGAGCGAGAACTCGGTCTCCACCATGCCGGGGTCGACCTGGCTGATCCGGACGCCGCTGCCGAGGACGTCCATCCGCATGCCGCGGGTGATCCGCTCGACGGCGGCCTTGGTCGCGCAGTACACCGCGCCGCCGGGGTAGACCTCGCGGCCGGCGTTGGACCCGACGTTGACCACGTGTCCGGCGCCGCGCTCCACCATCCCGGGCAGCACGCAGGCCGAGACGTTGAGCAGGCCGCGGACGTTGGTGTCCAGCATCCGGTCCCAGTTCTCCGGGTCGTCGGTGTGGATCGGCCCGCGGCCGGCGGCCAGCCCGGCGTTGTTGACCAGGACGTCGATCGGCGTCCACTCCGCGGGCAGCGAGCCCAGCGCGGCCGACACCTGGGCGCGGTCCCGGACGTCCATGGTCAGCGGCAGCACCGCGTCCCCGTGCTGCGCGTGGAGGTCCGCCAGCCGCTCGGTCCGGCGGGCGGCCGCGATCACCCGGGCGCCCTCGGCCAGGAACGCCTCGGTGCAGGCCCGGCCGATGCCGCTCGAGGCTCCGGTGACCAGTACGACTCGTGCAGCGCTCACGGGGGCTCCTGTGCTCGGGGGAGTGGGTGGGGTCAGGCGCGGGCGCGCCGGGCGCGGGGGGCGTCGCCGGTCCGCGAACCCGACGGCGCCCGGGTGCGGCGGAAGGCGATCGACTCGGGCGGGGTGTCGTCGACCAGCTGGGTGTCGAGGTAGGAGTCGCGGGACTGTCCGACGTGCGCGCGCATGGCGGCCGCCGCCTCCCCGGCCCGGCCGGCCGCGATCAGCTCGGCGACCTCGCGGTGCTCGGCCCACGCCCGCGGGGCGATGGTGCCGACCAGCGGGGCGAAGAACCAGCGGCTGCGCTGGGAGAGCTGCTCGCCGAACTCCAGCAGGAGGTGGTTGCGGGCGCAGAGCAGCACCCTGCGGTGGAAGCGCGCGGTGTGCCCGGCCATCTGCTGGGTGGGGACGCCGCGCGCCCAGTCGGCGTCGGCCTCGTCGCAGATGGCCAGCAGCGCCGCGGCGTCCTCGGGCGTGCACCGCTGGGCGGCCAGCTCGGCCGCGGAGCGCTCGACCACCTCCCGGGCCTCGAAGAACTCCTCCACCTGCTGCCGGGTCGGCTGGTTGACGAACGCGCCCTGGCGCGGCCGCAGCGTGATCCAGCCGTCGCGGTGCAGCCGCTGCAGGGCCTCGCGCACCGGA
>DASQNB010000203.1:0-6791 GCA_035645175.1 Geodermatophilus sp. | reverse complement strand
AGCACGTCGTCGTCGGGCATCGGCAGCTCGCCGCGGGAGATGCGGCGGGCCAGCCGGGTGCCCTCCTCGACGATGAGCGCGTAGGCGCTGACGTGGTCGACCGGCGCGGCGAGGACGGCGTCGAGCGAGGCGGCCCAGTCGGCATCGGTCTCCCCCGGCGTCCCGTAGATCAGGTCGAGGTTGACGTGCTCGAAGCCGGCCGCGTGGGCCTCGCGGGCCGCCTCCACGGCGCGGCCCGGGGTGTGCCGGCGGTCGAGGACCGCGAGCACGTGCTCGGCCGCGGACTGCATGCCCAGGCTGATCCGGGTGAAGCCGGCCGCGCGCAGGGTGGCCAGCGACGCCGGGGTCACCGTCTCGGGGTTGGCCTCGGTGGTGACCTCGACGTCGTCGGCCACCGGGAACAGCCGCCGGGCCTCCGCGAGGACGGCGGCGAGGTCGTCGGCGGCCAGCAGCGTGGGCGTGCCGCCGCCGACGAAGACGGTGGAGACCGTCGGCAGGTCCGGGCCCAGGGTCTCGGCGGCCTGCCGGAGCTCGGCGATCGCGGTGCCGGCGTACTCGGCGCGGCTGGCGCCCGGACCGAGCTCGTCGGCGGTGTAGGTGTTGAAGTCGCAGTAGCCGCAGCGGGTGGCGCAGAAGGGCACGTGCACGTAGAGCCCGAAGGGCGTGCGGGCCAGGCCCTCACGGGCGGAGTCGGGGAGCTGCAGGGTCCGCGGCGGGGCGGCCTCGAGCAGCGGCAGGGCGGTGTTCATCTGACCCCAGTGTGCCGCGCCGGGCAGGATGCGCGGTCGTGAGCGACGACAGGGTGCTGCACGTCTCGACGTCCCGGGGGGTCGCGACCCTCACGCTGGACTCCCCCGCCAACCGCAACGCGCTGTCCCGCGCGATGCGTGCCCAGCTGCGGACGGCGCTGGCCGGCGCGCTCGCTGACGACGCGGTGCGGGTGGTCGTGCTCGACCACACCGGCCGGGTCTTCTGCTCCGGCATGGACCTCGGTGAGGCGGCGGGTGGCGCGGCCGGCGACCAGGGGGTGCGCGAGCTGCCGGAGCTGCTGGAGACGGTGTGGCGCTCGCCCAAGCCGGTGGTCGCCGTCCTCCGCGGGCCGGCACGGGCCGGCGGGGTCGGGCTGGCGGCCGCCTGCGACGTCGTCGTCGCCGCGAGCTCGGCGACCTTCGCCTTCTCCGAGGTGCGGCTGGGCATCGTGCCCGCCGTCATCTCGGCGGTGGTGCTGCCGCGGATGGTGCCGCACGTGGCGCACCGGCTGATGCTGACCGGCGAGGTGTTCGACGCCGCCGCAGCGGCCGCCGGCGGGCTGGTGGACCTGGCGGTGCCCGACGACGACGTGGACGCCGCGGTGTCCGCGCAGGTGACAGCGCTGGCCGCAGGGGCGCCGGCCGCGCTGGCCGAGACCAAGCGGCTGCTGCGCGCCGGCGGGCTGCGGGGCTCGTCCGACGAGCTGCTGGAGCTCTCGGCGCGGTTCTTCGCCGGCGAGGAAGGGCAGGAGGGCATCGCGGCGTTCCGCGAGAAGCGCCCGGCCCGCTGGGTCCCCGCGACCGACTGAGGTACTCGGACGCTCGGGCTCTGCTCACAGGGGGAACAGAGCCCGAGCGTCCGCCAGGTGTGTCCTTGCCCGGCGTCGAGCTCGGGAGGACGCTGCCCGGCATGAGCGAGCCCGACGCACGCGAGCGGTTCCGTCACCTCCCCGAGCGCGTGCGGCTGGAGGACACGGTGGAGGACGTCGACACCTCCCCCGTCCCGGCTGCGGACGTCAGCGACGAGCGCGAGGTGTTCCTCCGCCAGGCCGGCGGCTGACGCCTGCTCAGTCCTCGACCCGCACCCGGTCCAGCCCCTCCTCCGGCGCCGGGTACCGCGGGTCCATCGCCTCGAGGGTGTCGGCGATGGTCCGGGCGATCACCAGGTTGCGGTACCACTTGTTGTTCGCCGGGACGACGTACCACGGGGCGTGCCCGGTCGAGGTGTTGCCGATCGCCTCCTCGAAGGCGTCCATGTACGCGTCCCAGTGCCGGCGCTCGCGCAGGTCGTTGGCGGAGAACTTCCAACGCTTGTCGGGGTCGGCCAGCCGGCTCTCCAGGCGGCGCCTCTGCTCGTCCTTGGAGATGTGCAGGTAGAACTTCAGCACGGTGACGCCGCTGAGGGTCAGCGCGTGCTCGAACTGGTTGATGACCTCGTAGCGGGGCCGCCAGACCTCCTCGGGCACCAGGTCCTTGACCCGCACCACCAGCACGTCCTCGTAGTGCGAGCGGTTGAAGATGCCGAGCATCCCGCGCTGCGGGACCCGCTGGTGGTAGCGCCAGAGGAAGTCGTGACCGGACTCCTCGGCGCTGGGCGCCTTGAACGACCAGACCTGGCAGCCCTGCGGGTTCACGCCCTGGAAGACGTGCTTGATGGTGCCGTCCTTGCCACCGGTGTCCATCGCCTGCAGCACGAGCAGCACGCTGCGCCGGTTCTCCGCGTAGAGCCGGCCCTGCAGGTCGGCGATGCGCTCGCGGTTGCGCTCCAGCTCCGGGACGACGTCCTTCTTCCTCGCGTAGTGCTCGGACTCGTCGGGGTCGACGTCGGCCAGCAGGAGGCCGGCGCCGGGCTCGACCCGGTACCGCGGGTAGTCCGGCTCCGGAGGCGGGTCGGCCACCACGACCTGTTCCGGCCGGACCGTCCGGGCCTGCTCGCCGGTGGCCTCCGCTGCCGCCGCCCGGCTCCTCCTGGACTCCGCAGTGCCCCGCGTGGCTCTCGTCCCGTCGGCCATGCCGACCTCCCTGGTCGCTTCCCCGGCCGGCAGCCGGGCGGGTGCGAGCCCTACCCGCGCCGCCGGGCGGGCTACCGGAGCCGGCGGGAGTCGTCCGGCAGCCGCTCGGTCACCCCGCGCGCGTCCAGCCACTCCATCAGCGGGACCGCGACCCGCCGGGTCGTCCCCCACGCCGAGCGCGCCTGGCTCAGCGTGAACGGCGCGGGGGCGCCGGCCAGCCGGGTCCGCGCCTCCTGCTCGACCCCCGGCGCCAGGTACACGCCGTCGGCGATCTTCACCAGCTGCCCGTCGCGGACGGCCGCGGCCAGCTCCCGGGGCCCCAGCCCGGCCGCACGCAGGCCCTCGGCGTCCGGCGCGGCGAAGGGGTCGGCGGCCAGCCGGGCGCGGATCGCGTCGACGGCCTCCTGCACCCAGCCGGGCAGGCCGGCGGTCGCGACGACGACCCGGCCCTCCCGCAGCGCCAGCGGCGGGCGGACGACGGCGGGCACCAGCTCGTCGTCGGGCAGCTCCAGCGCCCGGCGCGCGACGGCCACCGGCGGACCGGGCTCCAGCGGGCGCAGCTGCCGGTACCGCGCGACGATCCCGGGCAGGGTGCCGGCCAGCTCGTCGACCAGCCCGGGCGCGAGCAGCCAGGGCCCCACCGTCGTGGCGTCCTCGGGGACCGGCCAGCCCATCGCGGCGAAGTCCGCGGCCCGGACGACGCGGCGGCTGGCGAGCTCGGCGGTCGCCCCGGCGGTGCCGGCGGGCCGGGCGGCCAGCTCCTCGGCGCGCCGGCGGGCCGCACCGCGGCGGCGCAGCTCCGGCGGGTCGACGTCCCGGACGTCGGCGCCGTGCACCCGGCGGGCGCCCGGGTCGCGCAGCAGCAGCCGGTCGCCGACCCGCAGCGGCAGCGGCGTGGCCAGCCGCAGGCGCACCGCCGCCCCCTCCAGCGGGCGCAGCCGGGCGCCGACGGCGGCCGAGCCGACGTGCACGACGACCTCGGCGGGCAGCCGGTCGTCCGGCTCGCGGGCCAGGGTGACGTCGAGCTCGACGGTCGAGCGGAACGCCCCGGGGGTGAGCAGCGCGTCACCGCGGGCGAGGTCCTCGACGGCGACGCCCCGCAGGTTCAGCGCCACCCGTGCGGTCGCCGCAGCCCGTTCGACCGGCTGCCCCAGCGAGTGCACGCCGCGGACGCCGACCTCCCGGCCCCCGAGCTGCAGCCGGTCACCGGTGGCGACACGGCCCGCGGCCAGCGTGCCGGTGACCACCGTGCCGGCCCCCTTGATCGGGAAGGCCCGGTCGACCCACAGCCGCACCGGCGCGTCGGGGTCCGGCGCGGGCAGCGCGCCCTGCAGCGCCTCCAGCGCGGCGACGACCTCGGGGACGCCGGCGCCGGTGGCGGCGCTGACCGCCATCCCGGGGACCTCGCCCATCGAGGTCGCCGCGAGCCGCTCCCGCACGTCGGCCAGCACCGGCGCGGGGTCGGCGAGGTCGGCCTTGGTGACGGCGAGCAGCGCGTGCCGCACGCCGAGGGCGTCGAGGACGGCGACGTGCTCGGCGGTCTGCGCCGACCAGCCGTCGTCGGCCGCGACCACGACCAGCGCGGCGGGCACCGAGCCGACCCCGGCGAGCATGTTCCCGACGAACCGCTCGTGGCCGGGCACGTCGACGACCGCGAGCCGGCGGCCCGAGGGCAGCGTCGTCCAGGCGAAGCCGAGGTCGATGGTCAGCCCGCGGCGGCGCTCCTCCTCCCACCGGTCGGGCTCCATGCCGGTCAGCGCGCGGACCAGCGTGGACTTGCCGTGGTCCACGTGGCCGGCCGTCGCGATGACGTCCATGCCCGGGGGGTCGGTCACCGCCATCGCCCGGCCACCTCCAGCACCGCGGTCCCCAGCGCCTCGTCGTCCGACGGCGGCAGGCTGCGCAGGTCCAGCAGGGTGCGGTCGCCGGCCAGGTAGCCGACCACCGGCGGCGTGCCGGCGCGCAGCGGGACGGCGAACCCCGCGGGCAGCGAGACGGCGGCGCTGGGCAGCGGGTGCTCCGGCGCCCCTCCCCCGCCGACGCGCGCCTCGGCGTCGACCGCGACCGCGTCCAGCCCGGCCGCGGTGAGCCGGGCGGCGAGCGCGGCGGCGCGGCGGCGCAGGCCGTCGAGGTCGGCGGCGAGCATCTGCTGCACCGGCGGCTGCGGACCGCGCAGCGTCGCCTCGAGCGCGGCGAGGGTCGTCTTGTCGACCCGGAACGCGCGGTAGAGCGGGTGCCGCCGCAGCCGCTGCACCAGGTCGGCGCGGCCGAGCACCAGCCCGGCCTGCGGTCCGCCGAGCAGCTTGTCGCCGCTGGCCAGCACCAGGTCGGCGCCGTCGGCGAGGGTGGTCTGCAGGTCCGGCTCGTCGGGCAGCACCGGGTGCGGGCGCAGCAGCCCCGAGCCGACGTCGGCCACCAGGGGGACGCCGCTGCCGGCCAGCCCCGCGGCGAGCTCGGCCACCGACACCGCCCGGGTGAAGCCGCGGACGACGAAGTTCGACGGGTGCACCTTGAGCACCGCGCCGGTGTCGGGCCCCAGCGCCCGCCGGTAGTCCTCGAGCGCCACCCGGTTCGTCGTCCCGACCTCGCGCAGCCGGGCGCCGGTGGCCTCCAGCAGCTCGGGGATGCGGAAGCCGTCGCCGATCTCGACCAGCTCACCGCGGGCGATGACCAGCTCGCCGCCGAGCGCGGTGGCCACCAGGGCCAGCGCGGCGGCGCAGTTGTTGACCACGAGCGCGGCCTCCGCGGCGGGGACGGCGTCCCGCAGCGCGGCCAGCGCCGCCTCACCCCGCGGTCCGCGGCGGCCGGTGGCGAGGTCCAGCTCGACGTCGGTGGTGCCGCTGGCCGCGACGACCGCCTCGACGGCGGCCGGGGACAGCGGCGAGCGGCCCAGGTTGGTGTGCACGAGCACACCGGTCGCGTTGAGCACCGGCTGCAGGCTGCTCGCCGTCGTCGGCAACCCGGCCAGCACGGCGTCGACGGCGTCGTCGGGTGCCACCTCGCCGTCCCGGACGCGCTGCTGGACGTCCTGGACGGCGTTCTTGACCAGGTCGCGGCCCAGCCGGCCGGCGGCCGCTACCAGGCGGGGGTCGGCCAGCAGGGCGTCGGTGCGGGGCACCCGCCGGCGGGGGTCGGGACTCATCGGCGCCGAGGGTAGGCGGGTCCGCCGCGGAGCCGGACGGGTCCGGCTCCGCGGCAGGGCGTTCAGCAGGCGTTCCCCGAGGCCTGCGAGAAGGTGGGCTTGCCGCTCGTCGGCCGGATGGCGGTCCGGTCGCCGAGGTCCTTGCGGCTGGTGTCCGAGCGCCCGCCGCCGACCGACCAGTGCTGCTCGTCGACGGTGACCTCGGCGAGCTCGAAGGTGGTCTTGTACGGCGAGAAGGTCACGTGCTCGTTGACCGCGTACAGCGCCTGCGGTGCGCAGATGAACAGCGCGAGCGCCTGGTCGTGCACGTAGGCGTCGATCCGCTCGGCGACCTCCACCAGCGCCTCGCCGTCCAGCTGCACCTTCATCTCGTCGAACAGCGCGTCGAAGCCGTCGTCGGGCGGTCCGGCGCGGAACGCACCGTCCAGACCGAAGAACTCCCGGTGCACCGCGGCCGGCGGCGCCTCCGAGGACAGGTCGAACCACGGGTGCAGGAGCACGTCCCACGGCAGGTCGAGCTTCTTCTCGATCAGCGCGCGCGAGCCGGCCGGCAGCTGGTCGGGCGGCACCACGACCACCTCGACCATGAGGTCGAGGGTGGACCGGATGCTGGCGGCCAGCAGGTGCGCGATGGCCGCGAAGGACTCCGGGGTGGCGATCCGCAGCGGCCGGCGGGCCGGCCAGCCGGCCTTGGCGAACGCCTCCCGCGCCCTCGCGGCGTCGAGCTCGTACGGCTGGACGTCCGCCGGGAACCCGCTGCACCACGGTGGCGTCATGGCCGGGATGACGGAGGCGTAGCCGTTCAGGCCCTGGTCGACGACCGCCTCGCGGTCGATGGCCCGGTTGAGGGCGCGACGCACCTCGACGTCGTGCAGGGGCGCGTCGCTG
>DASQNB010000202.1:0-7703 GCA_035645175.1 Geodermatophilus sp. | reverse complement strand
GGGCCCTCATCCTGTACCGGCCGGGGCCCGCACGCGCCCGAGGGCCTGTCCGGGACCGGCCCAGGTCACGTTCTCGGCACGGTGTCCCGGCCCCCTGGTGGACGGCCGCGCGCGGGTGCTTACTGTGTCGGCTGCCACTGGCCGCCCGACACCGGCCGGCCACACGACGCCCGCGCGGTGTGCCGGGTCCCCGGCTGATCGCGGGGCCCCGCCGGGCCCGGTGCGGTCGTCGTGCACGACCAGGGGAGAGACATGCGCGTTCCGCTCAGCACCGCCGCCGCGGCCACCGCGGCGGTCTTCGTCCTCGCCTCCTGCGGCTCCGGCGACGGGGGCGGCGGCGGTTCGGCCGCCTCGGGCGAGCTCTCCGGTGAGGGGACGGGGGACTCCTGCACCATCGAGGGCGAGGTGCCCATCGGCGCCGTGCTCAGCCTGACCGGTGCCGCGGCCAGCTACGGCGAGTCCCAGCAGCGGGGGCTGGAGCTCGCCGCCGCGCAGCTGGCCGAGAAGGGCGGCGTCACCTACGACCTCCGGATCGAGGACGACCAGACCGACCCACGGCAGGGCATCACCCTGTTCGACCAGTTCGTGTCCGACGGCGTGAGCCTGATCATCGGTCCCACCCTGTCCAACGCCGCGGTGCAGGCCGACCCGATCGCCCAGGAGGCGGGGGTCCCGGTGCTGGGCATCTCCAACACCGCCGCCGGCGTCACCGAGATCGGCGACTACGTCTTCCGGAACTCGCTCACCGAGCAGGCGGTGATCCCGCAGACCATCGCCACGGCCACCGAGGAGTTCGGGCTGCAGGACGTGGTCGTGATGTACAGCAACGACGACGCGTTCACCGAGTCCGGCTACGAGGCCTTCGCGGCCGCGCTGGAGGAGCAGGGCGTCACCGTGAGCGAGACGATCACCTTCTCCAAGGCCGACACCGACTTCCGCGCCCTGCTCACCCAGGCCCAGGAGAGCGAGCCCGACGCGATCGTCGTCTCCGCGCTGATCGAGGCCGCGATCCCGCTGGTGACCCAGGCCCGTGAGCTCGGCATCGACGTGCCGATCATCGGCGGCAACGGGTTCAACAACCCGCGGCTGATGGCCGACGCGGGCGAGGCGGCCGAGGGCGTCGTCGTCGGTGCCGCCTGGAACTCCGCCTCCGACAACCCGGAGAACACCGCCTTCCTGGCGGACTTCGAGGCCGAGTACGGCTCCCAGCCCGACCAGTTCGCCGCCCAGGCCTACACCGGCCTGATGCTCGTCGACCAGGCCGTCCGCGCCGACTGCGCCGCCGACCGCGAGAGCATCAAGCAGGCGCTCGGCGAGCTGCAGGACGTCCCGACCGTGCTCGGGCAGTTCTCCATCGACGAGAACCGGGACGCGGTCCACCCGGCCGTCGTGCAGGTCGTCCGCGACGGGTCGTTCGCCGTCCTGGAGTGACCCGGCAGCCGCCTCCGGCCGGGGGAGCCGGCCGGAGGAGGCTCTCGGTAGCCCCCGCGGGGACCCGGCGCACCGGGTCCCCGCGCCGGGCCCCGGTGCGCCGGGGCCCGCACACACGACCAGACAGGGACGGCTGTGCAGCAGCTCCTCAACGGCATCTTCATCGGCTCGATCTACGCGCTGTTCGCCATCGGCTTCACCCTGGTCTTCGGGATCCTGGACCGGCTGAACCTGGCCCACCCCGCGGTGTTCGCCGCCTCGGCCTTCGTGGGCATCGAACTGGTCGAGCGGGGCGGGCTGTCGCTGTGGGCGGCGCTCCCCGTCGTGTTCGTCTTCGGCGCGGTGCTCGGGCTGGTGATCGAGCGGCTGGCGTTCCGCCCGCTCAAGAACCGGGCCGATGCCCACTTCGCCGGCCTGATCTCCTCGATCGCCCTGGCCGGGATGCTGATCGCCCTGCTGCAGTGGCGCTACGGCCCGGACACCCGCCGGTTCCCGGCCGGGTCGTTCCCCGACACCCGGTACGAGGTCGCCGGAGCGCAGGTGACCCTGGCGCAGGTGGTCATCCTCGCCGTCTCGCTCGCCCTGATGGTGGGGCTGACCTACATGGTCACCAGGACCCGACTGGGCCGCGGCATGCGCGCCGTCGCGGAGAACCCGACCGCCGCCCGCGTGCTGGGCGTCAACGTGGACCGGATCACCGCCGTCACGTTCGCCATCTCCTCGGCGCTGGGGGCGGTCGCCGGAGTGCTGTTCGCCATCAACGTGAACACCGCACAGCTCGGCATGGGCTCGGCCATCGAGCTCAAGGGCCTGGCGGTGATCATCGTCGGCGGCATGGGCTCGCTGCCGGGGGCGCTCATCGGCGGCCTCGTGCTGGGGCTGGCCGAGGTGTTCGCCGTCCAGTACATCGGGTCGTCCTGGCGCGACGTGATCGCCTTCGGGCTGCTGTTCCTGATCCTGTTGGTGCGCCCGCAGGGCCTGCTCGGTGCCCGGAAGGTCCGGGAGGTCTGATGCTCGCCCAGTACGCCACCACGCTGACCTTCATCGCCCTCGGGGCCGTCTTCGCCTACTCCTTCTACGCCGTCCTGATCGCCGGGCAGCTGAGCCTCGGCCAG
Source organism: Geodermatophilus sp. (assembly GCA_035645175.1). Classification (GTDB taxonomy): domain Bacteria; phylum Actinomycetota; class Actinomycetes; order Mycobacteriales; family Geodermatophilaceae; genus Geodermatophilus. The sequence continues at coordinate 5,157 of DASQNB010000202.1, read as the reverse complement.
GCCGGGTTCGCCTCCGTGGCGGCCTTCTCGGCCGTCAGCCTCGCCCCCAGCGGGGACGACGTCGGTGACGTGCCGGCGCTGCTGACCGCCGTCGTCATCGGCATGGCGGTCGGCGCGCTGGCCGCCGTCGTGCTGGGCCTGCCGACGATGCACCTGCGGGGCGTCTTCCTCGCCATCGCCACCCTCGGGTTCGCCGAGGCGGTGCGCGTCGTGCTGCTCAACCAGGAGTGGACCGGTGGTGCGCAGGGGCTCGCGGTGCCCCGCATCCTCACCGTGGGGATGGCCTGGACGGCGCTGGCCGTCGTCGCGTACTGGTTCTGGCGGATGGGCCCCTCCCGGTACGGCCGGGCGCTGGAGGCGATCCGCGAGGACGAGCTCGCCGCCCGGTCCATGGGCATCGACGTGGGGCGCCACCGGCTCGCCGCCTTCGTCACCTCCGGCGCGGTGGCCGGCCTGTACGGCGTGCTGTTCGCCTACTACGTGCGGCTCATCGCGCCCAGCGACTTCGACTTCACCGCTGCCGTGGACGGCCTGGTCACCGCCGTGGTCGGCGGCTCCACCATGTTCCTCGGCCCGCTGCTGGGCAGCGGGTTCCAGACGATGATCCCCGAGATCCAGCGGGCGGTCGGGGTGGAGGCGGGCTGGATCCGGCCCTTCCTGGCCGGCCTGCTGCTGCTCGTGGTGATCCTCTTCCTGCCGGGCGGGCTGACCAGCCTGATCCCGCGGCGCACCCGCGTCCCGTCGTCCTCGGGGGACCGGAGCGCGGGCGGCGCCACCGCGCCGCGCCTGGCCGCCCGCCGGCACCCGGCTCCCGGCGAGACGGTGGTCGGCCTGACCGGCCTGGCCAAGGAGTACGGCGGGGTGCACGCCGTCCGGGGCGTCGACCTGGAGGTCCGCAGCGGCGAGGTCGTGGGCCTGATCGGCCCGAACGGCGCGGGCAAGACCACCCTGGTCAACATGATCAGCGGCCTGGTGCCGCCGAGTTCGGGCAGCGCCACGGTCCTGGGGACGACGATCGGGCGGACCCCCGTGCACCAGGTGGCGGCGGCCGGTGTGAGCCGCACCTTCCAGCACTCCAAGCTGTTCAACCGGCTGTCGGCGCTGGAGAACGTGCTCGTGGGCGCGCACCTGGTCAGCCGCCCCACCTTCCTGCGCCGCCTGCTGTGGCTGCCCTCGGCCCGGCGCGACGAGCGGGCGGCCCTCGAGCACGCGGCCCGCTGCCTGGAGCGGGTCGGGCTCGGCGACCTGGCCGGCAACCGGGCGTCGTCGCTGTCCTACGGCGACCAGCGCCGGCTGGAGATCGCCCGCGCGCTCGCCTCGGAGCCCTCCCTGCTGATCCTCGACGAGCCGGCCGCCGGCATGAACCACGTCGAGGCGGCGAGGCTGTCCGAGCTCATCCGGTCGCTGGCCCGCGACGGGCTGACGATCCTCTTCATCGAGCACAACGTCGGGATGGTGCTGGAGACCTGCACGCGGGTCGTCGTCCTCGACTTCGGTGAGGTCATCGCCAGCGGCTCGCCGGCGGAGATCGCGGCCGACCCGGCCGTGATCGAGGCCTACCTGGGAACGGCGGACGACGCGGCGGGCGGCGGGTCGGTCGCCGACGGGACCCTGGCCGACCCGACCGGGGCCCGCAGCGCCGGCGCCGCGCCCGGCGCCGTCACCAACGTGAACCCGAGCGCGGCCGGCACGCTCGACCCTCCGGACACCGCCCCGAGGAACGCGACATGAGCGACCCCGTGCTGAGTGTCGAGGACCTGCGGGTCAGCTACGGGCGGGTCGAGGCCGTCCGGGGGGTCTCCTTCGCGGTCGAGCAGGGCTCGTTGGTGACGCTGGTCGGGGCCAACGGCGCCGGGAAGTCCTCGGTGATCAACGCCGTCTCCGGGATGCTGCGCCCGGCGGGCGGGCGGATCACCTTCGAGGGACGCGACGTGACCCGGACGCCGGCCCACAAGCTGGTGGGCCGGGGACTGGTGCAGGTCCCCGAGGGCCGGCAGGTCCTGGCCACGCTCACCATCGAGGAGAACCTCCAGATGGGCGCGTGGCACACCGGTGGTACCGCCCAGCAGTCCATCGACGCCGTGTACGACCGCTTCCCGGTGCTGGCCGAGCGGCGCGCCCTGCCCGCCGGTTCGCTCTCCGGCGGCGAGCAGCAGATGCTCGCCATCGCCCGCGCCCTGGTGGCCGCGCCGACGGTCGTGCTGATGGACGAGCCCTCCATGGGGCTCGCGCCGAAGGTCGTCGACGAGGTCTTCCGGGTGATCGAGGAGATCCGGGCGTCGGGCACCACCGTGGTGCTCGTCGAGCAGAACGCCCGCCGGGCGCTCCGCGCGGCCGACCACGGCTACGTGCTGCAGAGCGGCGAGGTCGTCCACTCCGGCCCGGCGGCCGGGCTGCTCGCCGACGAGCGGATCGTGCAGGCCTACCTGGGGGTCGAGAGCCCGCCCGGCCCGGCCCCGTCCAGAGGCTCGCCGTGAGCCTGCGAACGGTGAGAACGGGCGGCCTCGTCCCGGGGCCCGCCCCGAGCCTGCGAGGGGTGGGGAGGACGGGGTCCTCTTAGGGTCGGCGCGTGACCGATTGCCTCTTCTGCCGCATGGTCGCCGGTGAGATCCCCGCCGACGTCGTGCACGAGACCGACCGGACGCTGGCCTTCCGGGACATCAACCCCCAGGCGCCCACCCACGTGCTGGTGGTGCCCAAGGAGCACCACTCCACGGCGGCCGCGCTGGCCCAGGCCGACCCCGACCTGCTGGGCGCCGTCGTCCGCGCGGCCTCGGCGGTCGCGGTGCAGGAGGGTCTGGCCACCGAGGACGGCGTCGAGCCCGGTTACCGGGTGGTGACCAACACCGGCCCGGCGGCCGGGCAGACCGTCCAGCACGTGCACCTGCACGTGCTGGGCGGCCGCGCCCTGCGCTGGCCGCCCGGCTGAGCCGCCCGGGTCGACGCTGCCCGCCGCCGCGTGCGCAGGTGGATCGCTCAGCCGGACCGGTCGGCGCGGGGGAGCGGGTCACCCGCCGTGATGCGAGCCCCCGTGCTGGCGACGCCGAGCCAGGTGTGGGGGTTGCCCTCCCAGCACCAGCCCAGCTTCGGTGCCCCGCCCGAGATCCACAGGGCGGGCACGCGGCGGTCCCCGCGGCGTGAGCCGGAGAGCATGAAGCAGGCGTTCCTCTCCAGCACCTGGGGGTGGGTCATCACCAGGGCGATGCCCTCGGGGATGGTCAGCGGGGTGCGCCCGCGCGCCCGGATCACCGGCAGCGCGTCCCGCGGGGGTGTCCCGCAGAACTCCTCACCGCGCTCGACGTCGAGGAGGGCGTAGACCGCTGCGGGTGGGGCGCCGACCTCCTCGATCGGGCGGTAGGGCACCAGGCCCTCCTCGCCGTGGTTGCGGTCCACCACCCCCGGGGTGGAGCCCCCCGCCAGGCGCAGCAGCGGCACCTGCTGCTCGGATGCCGCCGCGTCCGCCGCCACGCCACCGGAGAGGACCAGGACGAAGGCGGCCCGGGCGTGCGACCGCGCGGTTCCGGCGTCCTCGGGCAGGGCCGCCCGCAGCGCGGGCCGCAGGGCCTCCACCGGGTCGGTGAGCACGTCCTCGGGGAGGCCGAGGAGGTCCGGCACCCCCCGCTTGAGCAGCAGCTCGCGCTGCCGGTCCAGTTCGTGGTCGACGGTCTGCACGTGCACTCCTCGTCTCGGTGGAGTCGTCGCGTCCGTGTCCGGAGGCCGCGGGAACCCGTACGGCCGGGCCACCGCCAGCGGACCTCTTCGCTCCGTACACTGTACGCCGTTGCTTCGCGATGGCGCCGTAAGGCCTGAGGGCCCGCGCGCAGCACGTCCGGTCCCGCGTCACGAGACCCGCGCCCGGCGCCGCGACCTCCCGTGCCGCGCCCGGTGCCGGCCTGCCAGGCTGCCGGGCATGACCGAGACCGCGCCCGTGCGCATCGAGCGGGACGGCGACGTCGCCGTCGTCGTCCTCGACCACCCGCCGCTGAACCTCTTCGACGCCCCGGTGTTCGATGCCGTCGAGGCGGTCGCCGAGGAGCTGGTGCGGCTCACCGACCCGGCCGACCCCGCGCGGGCCCGGGCGGTGCTGGTCGAGGCGCGCGGCAGGGTCGTCTCCGGTGGCGTCGACGTGACGGTGTTCCGCGACATCGCCGAGGGGCCCGAGCCCGCCGAGCGCGGCGCCGAGCTGTGGCGGCGGCTGCTGCGGGTGGCGCAGACCTTCGAGGACCTCCCGGTGCCGACCGTCTTCGCCGCGCACGGGCTGACCCTCACCGCCGCCTTCGAGCTGGCCCTGGCCTGCGACGTCCTGCTCGCCGCGGAGAAGGCGTCGTTCGGGCTGGTCGAGATCGTCGTCGGGTTGACCCCCTCGATGGGCGGGCCGCAGCGGCTGGCCGAGCGGGCCGGCTCCGCGCGGGCCAAGGAGTTCGTCTTCACCGGCGAGCGCTACCCGGCCGCCGTCCTCGAGCGGTGGAACGTGGTGAACCGGGTGCTGCCCGACGAGGGTTTCGCCGAGGCCGCCCGCGCCTACGCCCACCGGGTCGCCGCCGGCCCGACCGTGGCCCACGCCGCGACCAAGCAGCTGGTCACCACCGCCGTCCGCCAGGGCGCGCGGGTCGCCGACGACCTGGTCCCCGAGGTCTCCGGCGCGCTGTTCGCCACCGACGACCTGCGTGGCGCGGTGGCGTCCTTCCTCGCCGATGGACCTGGGAAGGCCAGCTACGCGGGCCGGTGAGCAACGGTCCGGACGGCGGTTCCGTGCCCTCGGGCACGGGTAGACTCGGCCGGGTCCGCACCTCCTCTCGCAGGAAGGCAGGGTCGAGGGTTCTTGCCCGACTCCTCCTCGAACGTCCCCGTGCCCGGAGCGCCCACCTCGCGTGAGGCCTCGGCACAGGCTGCAGCGGCGGACGGCCATCTCGGCGTGCCCGCCCAGTCCGGGACCGGCCTGGGGGACACCGCCCCCACCGCCGTCCGGACCACCATCACCGTCCCCGACTCCGTGTCGATGGTCGCCCTGCTCGGCTCCGGCGACGAGCTCCTGCGCCTCGTGGAGAACGAGGTCGACACCGACGTCCACGTGCGCGGCAACGAGATCGCGGTGACCGGCCAGCCGGCCGACAACGCCTTCGCCGTCGCGGTGTTCGACGAGCTGATCGCGCTGCT
>DASQNB010000201.1:0-7154 GCA_035645175.1 Geodermatophilus sp. | reverse complement strand
GCGGCCCGTGCTGCGCCGGCTTCTCCAGCCTGCGGCACATCGTCCTGGCCTGCCCGGACGTCATCAAGCTGGACCGCAGCATCGTCAGCGGGATCGACTCCGACCCGATGCTAGCCAAGCTCGCCCAGTCGCTGGTCGGCTTCGCGCACAGCTTCGACGTGTGCGTCGTCGCCGAGGGCGTGGAGACGGCGGCCGAGCACGCCGTCCTGCAGTCCCTCGGGGTGGACGGCGGCCAGGGGTGGGTGTTCGGCCGGCCCGCGACCGTCGACGCGGGCACCGCGCTCGATCCCTCGCTGCCCACCCGGGACCTGGTCGCGGCCGACCGTCCCGGCTGAGGGACCACCGCTCGACGGGGCCGGGCCGGCCGGTGAACGCGCAGCTCCCGGCGGCCGTAGACCGGGGTGACCTCCCTCACCCCCGAGTCAGGAGCCCCCGATGTCCCGAACCACGCTCACCCGCTCCGCCGTCGTCGCCGGAGCCGTCGGGGCACTCGCCCTCACCGGCGCGGGCACCGCGTCCGCCGAGACCGAGGTGCCCGAGCCGGCCACCTTCACCAGCGCCTTCACGGCGATGGCCACCCCGGACATGGTCATCAACAGCGACGGCGTTCCGACGCCGGGCGAGCCCGGGGCGTCGGGCACGTTCACGTACCGGATCAACTCCGACACCGAGGTGATCTGCTACGACATCACGCTGGACGGGGTGACCCCGCCGTACCAGAGCCCGGCCAAGACGGCGACGCACATCCACGAGGCGGCGGCCGGGAAGGCCGGCCCGCCGCGGATCGCGCTGCCCAACCCCGAGGACGACGGCACCGGCACGCTGGTGAGCGAGGGCTGCCTGCAGGGCCCGTTCACCACCGGCGTGGCCCCCGACGGCACCGACACCGGTGAGGGCTTCACCCTCGACCAGATCGAGGCCGACCCGTCGGCCTTCTTCACCGACACGCACACCTCCGCGTTCACCGCCGGTGCGGTGCGCGGGCAGCTGCAGCAGGTGCCGGTGGGCGGCGTCGAGACCGGGGCCGGCGGCACCGCGGCGGACGACGGCGCGCCGACGTCGGCCGGGCTGGCCGCGCTGGGCGGGGTCGCCGTCCTCGGTGCCGCGGGCGCCGTGGCCCTGCGCCGGGCCCGCCGGCAGTGACCGGTCGCGGGCCCCTGCACCTCCCCGCCGCGACCGTGGGGGCGCTCGTCGTCCTCACCGGGTGCGGAGGTGCGGCGCAGGGTCCCGCGGCGACCGCCCCGCCGGACCAACCGGTCCCCGCGGTGTCGCCACCCGTCGTCGGCGACGCGGTCGTGACGGACCCGGTCCGCGTTCCCGCACCGACGGCGGTCGAGATCCCGGCGATCGGGGTCGCCTCGCCCCTGCTGGAGCTCGGCGTCGCCGCGGACGGCACCGCCGAGGTGCCCGACCGGTACGAGCTGGCCGGGTGGTTCGAGGGCGGGGGCCGGCCGGGGGCCCGGGGGCCGACCGTGCTGCTCGGTCACGTCGACTCCACGACCGGCCCGGCCGTGTTCTACGACCTGCGCGCCCTGCGCCCGGGCGACCTCGTCGAGGTGACCGTCGCCGACGGGACCGTGGCCCGCTACGCGGTCACCGGGACCGAGCGGTTCGCCAAGGACGCCCTCCCGACGGCGGCCGTGTTCGGCGCGACCACGGACGACGTGCTGCGGCTGGTCACCTGCACCGGGGAGTTCGACCGGGGCGCCGGCAGCTACACCGACAACCTGGTCGTGACCGCCGAGCGGACCGGCTGACGGCCCCCGTCGAGCGGGCCGACCACAACGGACACCGAGGGCCCCTCCCCAGCGGGAGAGGGCCCTCGGCGTCTCTGCGGTCGGAGCGCGCGGGCGGTCCTCAGCCGGCGCGCAGCACCTGGAGGGTCGGGTAGTCGGTGTAGCCCTCCGCACCGGGCGCGTAGAAGAGGTGCGCCCTGGCCTCGTTCTCCGGGTGCTCGCCGGCCCAGCGCTCGGCCAGGTCCGGGTTGGCGATGACGGCGCGGCCCACGGCTACGGCGTCGGCGTGGGCCGCCTCGATGAGGCGCACCGCCTCGTCGCGCGTGGTGACCGAGCCGAAGCCGCTGTTGGCGACCAAGGAACCGGCGAAGCGCTCGCGCAGCTCCTGCACCAGCTCACCAGCCGGCTCGGCATGCAGCACCGACAGGTAGGCCAGGCCCAGCGGGCGCAGCTGGTCGACCAGCGCACCGTAGGTGGCGCGGACGTCGTCCCGGTCGGTCTCGTAGGCGTCCTGGATGTCGTGCTCGGGCGAGATGCGCAGGCCGACCTTGCCGGCGCCGACCGTCGCGGCCACCGCCGTCACCACCTGGACGACGAAGCGCGCCCGGTTCTCCGGGGTGCCGCCGTACTCGTCGGTGCGCTGGTTGGACGCCGGCGAGAGGAACTCGTGCAGCAGGTAGCCGTTGGCGCCGTGGATCTCCACGCCGTCCAGCCCGGCCTCGACGGCGCGCTTGGCGGCGGAGACGAAGTCCTGCAGCGTCTGGCGCGCCTCGTCGACGGTCAGCGCGTGCGGCACCGGGTAGGCCTGCTTGCCCGTCGAGGTGTGCCCCTCGCCGTCGATCGCGATCGCGCTCGGGGCGACGACGCGGCGGCCGCCGTTCACGTCGGGGTGGGTCACCCGGCCGGCGTGCATGACCTGCATGACGATCTTGCCGCCCCGCGCGTGCACGGCGTCGGCCACGCGGCGCCAGCCCTCGACCTGCTCGTCGGTGACGATGCCCGGCTGGCCGACGAAGCCCTGGCCCTCGTGGTTGGGGTAGGTGCCCTCGGTGATGATCATGCCGATGCTGGCGCGCTGCCGGTAGTGCTCGACGACGAGGTCCCCGGGGACACCGGAGGCGCCGGAGCGCATGCGGGTGAGCGGAGCCATGACGATGCGGTTGGCGAGCTCGATGTCGCCCAGGGTCACAGGAGAGAACAGGTCCACGGAGGGTTGTGACGCCGCAGCGGGGGTGCACCATTCCGGTCCGCCACCGTCATGCGCCTCACAGTGATGCCTGTCCCCCCGGACGACCCGGCCCCCGCTGCTGAGGACCGGGCTGCCCGGCGGCGCTTCACGCGGCCGGCGAGCTCTCCCGGGTGACCAGGATCGCCAGCTCGGTGCGCGAGCGGACGCCGATGCGGCGCATCGAGGCGGTCAGGTGGCTCTTGACCGTCGCCAGGCTGAGGAACAGCCGCCCGGCGATCTCCTCGTTGCTCATCCCCTGCGCCACCAGCTCGGCGACCTCGCGCTGGCGGTCGGTCAGCCGGTCGAGGGTGCCCAGCACGGGAGCCGACCGGGCCTGCGGGCTGGCCGTCAGGTGGCGCACGAGGTGGCTGGTGGCCGCCGGGTCCAGCGCCGCCTCGTGCCGGGCGAGCGCACGCACGCCGTCGACGAGACGCTGGGCCCCCGACCGGCGGGGCAGGAAGCCACGGACGCCGGCCCGCAGGATCTCGACGAGCTCGGGCTCGGAGTCGGTCTCCGGCTCGGCGAGCACGAGGACCGCGGTGTTCCGCTGGCACAGCGTGCGCAGCAGCGGCAGGGCGTCGCCGGCGACCAGGCCCTGCCGGACGACGACGACCACGGTGCCCTCACCCTCGGCCGCCGCGAGGGCCTCGGGGAGGTGGCTGGTCTCGGCGACCACCGCCATGTCCGGTTCGGCCTCGAGGACGACGCGCAGCCCGATGCGGAAGACCTCACGGTCCTCGCAGAGCAGCACGCACACGAGGGTCGTCGGCGGCCGGCCGGCGTGCGGTTGGACCGGCACCGGCCCGGTGTAGCGAGGTGCAGGCACGGCTCCCGTGGGGCCGTGCTGCTGGCGCCGTGCTGTCTCGAGTCCGATATCGACCACCTTCTGGTCCATGTCGCCCCCCTGCATCCAGGCCCCGTGGCCCGGCAGTCCCGACATGCGCCCGTCTTCTCCGGACTGGAGTCACTCTAACCTCGTCTGTGCAGGCTGTGTCCAGCACGTTCCCAGAGAATTCCCAGGAACGTAAGCTAATAGCGCGCGAGGGGTCAGCCCTCGGCGGGCCAGACCCCGTGGCCGTTGCCGCCCCGCGTGCTCCGGTGCACGTGGATCGCCAGCTGCGTCCGGTCGCGCAGGCTCAGCCGGCGCAGCGCCACCGTGATGTGCCCCTTGACGGTGGCCCGGCTGACCTGCAGCCGGGCCGCGATCTCGGCGTTGGTCAGGCCCTCGGCCACGAGCTCGGCCACCGCCTGCTGCCGGGCGGTCAGCAGGCCGTGGGTCGCCCGGTGCTCGTCATCCCCCGGCCGCGGCCCGTCGTCCAGGCGGTGCAGCAGCTCGCCGGTGACGCTGGCGTCGAGGACGGTCTCCCCACGGGCCACCGCGCGCACGCACTCGACCAGCCGCTGCGGGCTCGCGGTCGTGTGCACGTAGCCGCGCGCCCCGGCCCGCAGGATCTCCACCAGGTCGCTGCCGGCACCGGCCTCGCCCAGCAGCATGACCCGGTTCCCCTGGCCGGTCAGCTCGCGCACCAGGTCCTGCAGGACCGGCCCCTGCCCGTCCAGACCCACCAGGGTGACGTCGGGGCGGAGTTCGGTGGCCATCGACAGCGCCTCGCCGACGCTGTCGGCCTCGGCCACGACGCTGAGCCCGGGGATGCGGCGGAGCACGGTGCGCAAACCGTGCCGGAGGACCTCGTGGTCGTCACAGATCAGCACCCTGACCGACGCGACGTCCCCGGACGCTGTCGAGTCGGGGACAGCAGCATCCGGTCCGTCCATGCGCGTCAACTCCGCTCCGTGGCGCCACCAGCAGGTCGGTTCCGCAAGTTAGGCCCCAGCCGTCCCACCCGCCACACCAGTCCGCAAGCCGAGCACGAACCCCGGGCGAGTTCATACCTGCGTAGGGCGGTCGACCCCCTCACGGTGGGGGGTCGTACACCCCGCGGATGGGGGGTCGTACACCTCGCGGGTGGGGACGACCGCACCGCGAGGAGGAGTCGACCGCGCCATCCGGGTGGCGTTCCTCCCCCTCGTGGGGGTCGGGTCGCACGCCCCCGCCCCCCACGGGCGTGCGCCCTGAACTGGACCTGTGGCCGATGCCCGGGCCCGCGCCGCCGCCATAGCGTCGTCGCCATCCCCGAGCCCCTCTCAAGGCCGCAGCGACGCTGGGAGTCACCTGTGCACCAGACGATGATCATCGCGAAGATGGCGCCGACCGACGCCGACAAGGTGGCCGACATCTTCGGCCGCTACGACGCCACCTCCATGCCCCACGAGATCGGCGTGCGGAACCGGTCGCTGTACCAGTTCCACGGCCTCTACGTGCACCTCATCGACTTCGACCGGCCGGCGTCGGAGGCGATGCGCGTGGCCCAGACGCTGCCGGCCTTCCGCGCCGTGAGCGACGACCTCCGGCCCTACATCGAGGCCTACGACCCCAACTGGCGCTCGCCGGCGGACGCGATGGCCCGTCGCTTCTACCACTGGACGTCGTCCCCCGAGTGAGACCGCTGCGAGCGACTGGGAGACCGTCATGACACGTTCCTCGGCGACCACGGCTGCGGCCGTCCCCACCGGCTCCGAGCAGGCCGGATGGGTCTGCTGCCCCGACTGCGGGTGGCTGCTGTACCGCAAGCGGTTGGACCGCAACCTGCACGTCTGCCCGGAGTGCGACCACCACCTCCGGCTCAGCGCGCGGGCCCGCATCGTCCTGCTGGCCGACCCGGGCAGCTTCACCGAGGTGGCGTTCCAGCCGGGCGCGCCGGACCCGCTGGCCTTCACCGACCTGCGCGAGTACCCCGAACGGCTGGCCGAGGCCGCGCGCCGCTCCGGTGAGTCCGAGGCCGTCGTCGTCGGCATCGCCCGCATCGGCGGGGCCGAGACGGTGGTCGCGGTGATGGACTTCGCCTTCCTCGGCGGCAGCATGGGCGTCGAGGTCGGCCGCCGGGTGAGCGGCGCCGCGGAGCTGGCCCTCGAGCGCGGCCTGCCGCTGATCACCGTCTGCGCCAGCGGCGGTGCCCGCATGCAGGAGGGCGTGTTCTCGCTCTTCCAGATGGCCCGCGTCAGCCAGGCGTTCGGCCGGCTCCGCGAGGCCGGCCTGCTCTCGGTGTGCGTGCTGACCGACCCGACCTACGGGGGCGTGTCGGCCTCCTTCGCCACCCTCGCGTCGGTCCTGGTCGGCGAGCGGGGCGCGCACATCGGCTTCGCCGGTCCGCGCGTGGTCCAGGAGACGATCCGCGCCGAGCTGCCCCACGACTTCCAGACCGCCGAGTTCCTCCTCGCGCACGGCCTGGTCGACCGGGTCGAGACCCGGGCCGACCTGCGGCCGCTGCTCGTCCGCCTGCTCGCCCTGCACGGGGCCGGCGCCGAGCTCGAGGCACCGGGGGACCGGGACGCCGAGGCCATGGTCACTGACGGGGAGGCCCCCGACGGGGAGGACGCCGACCCGTGGGACGTCGTCCAGAAGGCCCGGGACGTGGACCGGCCGACCACCCTGGACTACCTGCACACGGCGTTCGACGACTTCGTCGAGCTGCACGGCGACCGGTCCTTCGCCGACGACGCCGCCGTGGTCGGCGGGGTCGCCTCGATCGGTGGCCGCACGGTCGTCGTCATCGGCCACGAGAAGGGCCACACGGTCCGCGAGCGGGTGGCCCGCAACTTCGGGATGCCGCACCCGGAGGGCTACCGCAAGGCGCTGCGGCTGCTCGACCACGCCGAGGCGTTCGGGCTCCCGGTCGTCACCCTCGTCGACACGCCCGGCGCCCACCCAGGGCCCGAGGCCGAGGAACGCGGGCAGTCGCACGCCATCGCGGAGACGATCATGCGCAGCAGCCGGCTGCGGGTCCCGGTCGTCTCCGTGATCACCGGGGAGGGCGGCAGCGGCGGCGCCCTCGCGCTGTGCACCTCCGACCGGCTGCTGGTGCTGCAGAACGCCTACCTGTCGGTCATCAGCCCCGAGGGGTGCGCGGCCATCCTGTGGCGGACGGCGGTGGCCGCACCGACCGCCGCCCGCGCGATGCGGCTGGGCGCGGCCCACCTCCGGGCGTCGGGGATCGCCACCTCCGTGGTGGCCGAGCCGCCGGGTGGGGCACACGCCGACCCCCTCGACGCGGCCCGCCGGCTGCGGCAAGCCCTCGTCTGTGAACTCGAAGAGCTTTCCAGCTTTGACCCAAAGACTTTGCTGGAGAAGC
>DASQNB010000200.1:0-1502 GCA_035645175.1 Geodermatophilus sp. | reverse complement strand
GGTCTACTTCCCGGTCGCGCACTGGGTCTTCGCCTTCGACGGCGCGGAGTCCGAGACCGGCGGCTGGATCGCCAACGACCTGCTGGCCATCGACTTCGCCGGCGGCACCGCGGTGCACATCAACGCCGGTGCGGCGGGCCTGGCACTGGCCCTCGTGCTGGGCAAGCGGCGCGGCTTCGGGCGGGACCCGATGCGGCCGCACAACCTGCCGCTGGTGATGATCGGCGCCGGCATCCTGTGGTTCGGCTGGTTCGGCTTCAACGCCGGGTCCGCGCTGGCCGCCAACGGCCAGGCCGCCGAGGTCTTCGTGACCACGCTGGTCGCCACGGGCGCGGCGTCCCTCGGCTGGCTGCTGATCGAGAAGCTCCGCGACGGCCACGCCACCTCGCTGGGCGCCGCCTCCGGCGTGGTCGCCGGCCTGGTCGCCATCACCCCGGCCTGCTCCTCGGTGACGCCGCTCGGCGCGATCCTCGTCGGCCTGGTCGCCGGCGTCGTCTGCGCCCTGGCCGTCGGCCTGAAGTACCGGCTCGGCTACGACGACTCGCTCGACGTCGTCGGCGTCCACCTCGTCGGCGGTGTCTGGGGCACCCTGGCCGTGGGCCTGTTCGCCTCGGCGTCCACCACGGCCGGTGTCGACGGTCTCTTCTACGGCGGCGGGATCGACCAGCTGTGGCGGCAGGCGGTGGGCGCCGGCGTCGTGCTGGTCTACTCCTTCGTCCTGACCCTGGTGATCGGCTTCGTGATCCAGAAGGCCATGCGCTTCCGGGTCACCGACGAGGACGAGGTCACCGGCATCGACTCCGTCGTCCACGCCGAGACCGGCTACGACCTCGACTCCCTCGGCGGCGGGAGTGGACGCGGTGCCGCGACACTGGGCGCCCAGGCCCATGCCGAGGCCCGCAACAGCAACGTCACCGAAGGGAGCCGGGCGTGAAGCTCGTCACCGCGATCGTCAAGCCGTTCAAGCTCGACGACGTCAAGAACGCCCTCGAGCTGATCGGCATCGCCGGGCTCACCGTCAGCGAGGTCCAGGGCTTCGGCCGCCAGCGGGGCCACACCGAGGTCTACCGCGGGGCGGAGTACCAGGTGGACTTCGTGCCGAAGGTCCGCATCGAGGTCGTCGTCGACGAGATCGAGGCCGCGCGCGTCGTCGACACGATCGTCGAGGCCGCCTCCACCGGGCAGATCGGTGACGGGAAGGTGTGGGTGACGACGATCGACGAGATCGTCCGCGTCCGCACCGGCGAACGCGGCGCCGACGCCCTGTAGCAGGAGGACCCCGTCCTCCTCACGCCTCGCAGGCTCGGCGCGAGCCTCGGGACGGGGCCGGGCCGATCACCGGTCGGCCGGGGTGGTGGGAGCTCCCGCCACCCCGGCCGACGCCTTCCGGGGGACGGGTTCGGAGTACCGAGGGGGAGACGTGCTGGACACCGGGTCGCTGCCCGCACTGCCGCGGGCGCAGCGCAGCGAGGTGCTCGACGCCTGGCTCACCGGCCTGCTCG
>DASQNB010000199.1:0-1819 GCA_035645175.1 Geodermatophilus sp. | reverse complement strand
TGGATGGAGTTCACCAGCCCCTTCCCGCCCGACCTGGCCGGCGCGCTCGACGTCCTGCGCGCCGAGTCCTGACGCCGGTGCGGGCTCGGCCGTGAACACCGTCGGGCTGCCCGGCTCGCTGGCCGAGTTCGGTCCGGCCGCGCTGTCGGCGGTCGTCGTCGCCGGTTACCTGGTGGTCGGCGAGCCGCTGGTCGGGCACGTGCTGCACCGCCGCTTCGAGGGCCGGCTGCGCACCGACGACGGCGCCCGGCGGTCCTTCTACGGCCGGCTGCTGGTGCTGGAGTGGGGCCTGGCGGCGGTCGCCCTGGTGGTCTGGCTGGCCGCGCCGGGGGTGGACGCCGGGGCCGTGGGCCTGCGCTGGCCGCAGTCGTGGCCCGGTCCGGTGGCCACCGCGGCGACCGTGCTGGTGCTCGGCTTCGTCGTCGTCTCCACCCGGGCCCTGCGTTCCGGCGCGCTGACCCGGGCCGCGACCGAGCTGCGCCGGCCGGGGGAGGGCCGCCACGCCGAGCCCGCCGTGCACGCGACCCTGGCGCTGCTGCCGCGGACCCCCGGGGAGCGGCGGCTGTTCACGCTGGTCGGGGTCACCGCCGGCGTCTGCGAGGAGTGGCTCTACCGCGGCTTCTTCCTCGCCGTCGTCGCCGCGGTCGGCGGCGGGCTGCCGACGCCGGTGCTGGTGGCCGTCGGCGCGCTGGCCTTCGGGCTGGCGCACGCCTACCAGGGGGTCGCCGGCATCGTGACCACCGGCGTCCTGGGCGGCGTCATGACGGGCCTCTACCTGGGCACCGGGTCGCTGCTGCTGCCGGTGCTGCTGCACGCGCTGGTCGACCTGCGCTTCCTGCTGGTGCCCGCGTCGGCGCTGCCCGACGCCGTCCGGAGGCCGGCGTGAGCGAGCGTGCGAGCTCACGCACGGACGCAGCAGCCCGGCGCGCCACGGCGGGGGAGTGGCCCGAGGTCGCCGCCCTGCGCACCCGCGTCTTCGTCGAGGAGCAGGGGGTGCCGGCCGAGGTCGAGCGCGACGCGCACGACGCCACCGCGGTGCACGTCCTCGCCCGCGACCGGGAGGGGCGGGTGGTGGCCACCGGGCGGCTGCTGGTCCGCGACGGGCGCGGGGTCGTCGGCCGGATGGCGGTCGAGGCGGCGTCGCGCGGGCGGGGCCACGGCGCCGCCGTCCTCGCCGAGCTGCACCGGCAGGCCGCCGCGCTGGGCCTGACCGAGGTGGAGCTGCACGCGCAGCTCACCGCCCGGGGCTTCTACGAGCGGGCCGGCTACACCCCCGTCGGGGACGTCTACGAGGAGGTCGGTGTCGCCCACGTCACGATGCGCCGCCGGCTGTGACGGATCGTTCCGCCGGGTCGGAGACACGTTCTGTCAGAGCCTCGGAGTAGACCTCCCGAGGTGCGAGGATCGACGGACCGACCCGACGGCGCGGGGCCCGCCCCCCGCCGGTCGCCCGCCCCGTCGGCCGCGCACCGCCCCACCGGTCTTCCCCACCGGTCGCCCGCCGCGGACCCCGACGGCCGGGCAGGCACGACCCGTGAGGAGCACCGACGCCTGTGAGCACCCCGTCATCCGACTCGTTCGTGCACCTGCACGTCCACACCGAGTACTCGATGCTCGACGGTGCGGCCAAGCTGCCGGAGGTCACCGCGGCGGCCGCGGCGCAGGGGATGCCCGCGCTGGCGATGACCGACCACGGCAACGTCTTCGGCGCCTACGACTTCTACAAGCAGGCCAAGGGCGCCGGCGTGAAGCCGATCATCGGCATGGAGGGCTACTACACGCCCGGCTCGCGCTTCGACCGCGCGCCCTTCGACTTCGG
>DASQNB010000198.1:0-1567 GCA_035645175.1 Geodermatophilus sp. | reverse complement strand
GAGCAGCCGGCGGACGCCGACCAGTTCCGGACTGGTCGCCTCGTCGTCCATCGCCGACTGCGGGCCACCGAGGACGAGCAGTCCGTCGAACCCGTCGAGCGTCGCCGGTAGGTCGTCGCCGGTGCCGAGCCGGCGCTCGTCGAGCTCCAGCCCGGCCTGCGCCAGCCATGCCCCGAGCCGGGCGGGCGGATCGGTCTCCGAGGGGACGACGACGAGCAGGCGGGCCACGCGCCGAGCGTAGTTCCCGCCGGCTGCCGCCCCCGTGACCGAACAGAGCGGCCCTCCTCGGCGACGCGCTGGAACGGCCCCCCTGCAGGGTCCCGCTGCGAGCAGGTGACGGGCTGGAGCGGCCTCGTCGCAGGGACCCGTGCCGGGCCTGCGAGGTGCGGGGGGCGACGAGGCCCTTCTTCAGAGGCCGGGCAGGTACCGCTTGAGCTCCCACGGGGTCACGTTCTGCCGGTAGGCGTTGAACTCGGCCCACTTGTTGCGCAGGAAGAACTCGAAGACGTGCTCGCCGAGGGTCTCGGCGACCAGCTCGCTGCCCTGCATGGCGGTGAGCGCCTCGCCGAGGGAGACCGGGAGGTCCTCGTAACCGGCGGCGCGGCGCTCGGTGTCGGTGAGCGACCAGACGTCGTCCTCGGCCTCCGGGGGCAGCTCGTAGCCCTTCTCGACGCCGCGCAGCCCGGCGGCCAGCAGGACGGCGAAGGTGAGGTACGGGTTGCACGCGGAGTCCGGCGAGCGGACCTCGACCCGCGCCGACTGCGCCTTGCTGGGCTTGTAGGAGGGCAGCCGCACCAGCGCCGAGCGGTTGGCCCGGCCCCAGGTCGCCGCCGTGGGCGCCTCGGTCCCGGCCAGCAGCCGCCGGTAGGAGTTCACCGTCTGGTTGGTGACGGCGGTGTACTCCTTGGCGTGGATGAGCAGGCCGGCGATGAACTGCTTGCCGGTGGCCGAGAGCTTCATCGGGTCGGCCGGGTCGTGGAAGGCGTTGCCGTCGCCCTCGAACAGCGACAGGTGGGTGTGCATCGCCGAGCCGGCCAGGTCGGTGAACGGCTTGGGCATGAACGTGGCGTGCACGCCCTGGGCCAGCGCGACCTCCCGGACGACGTGCCGCAGGGTCATGATGTTGTCGGCCATCGACAGGGCGTCGGCGTAGCGCAGGTCGATCTCCTGCTGGCCCGGCGCGACCTCGTGGTGGCTGAACTCCACCGAGATCCCCATCGCCTCCAGTGCGAAGACCGCCTCGCGGCGGAAGTCGTGCGCGACGTTGTGCGTGGACAGGTCGAAGTAGCCGCCGTTGTCGGCGGGCTCCGGCGGGCTGCCGTCGTTGGGCTGGTCCTTGAGCAGGAAGAACTCGACCTCGGGGTGGGTGTAGAAGGTGAACCCCATGTCGGCGGCCTTCGACAGCGCCCGGCGCAGCACGTGCCGGGGGTCGGCCCAGGACGGCGAGCCGTCGGGCGTGGTGAGGTCGCAGAACATCCGCGCGGTGTCGCTGGAGCCGCCCTTGGCCGACGGCATCACCTGGAAGGTGCCGGGGTCGGGCTTGGCGAGCATGTCGGACTCGTAGACG
>DASQNB010000197.1:0-2594 GCA_035645175.1 Geodermatophilus sp. | reverse complement strand
GCTGTCGTCGGTGCCGCTGCACGAGCCGCACCTGCGCGGCCAGAAGGACCGGATCATCCTGCAGGGCGACGTGCCGAGCCCGGCCGACCCGCCCTCGGGCTGCCGGTTCCGCACCCGCTGCTGGAAGGCGCAGGACATCTGCGCCCAGGAGCCGCCGGCACTGGTCGACCGCGGCCAGGGCCACCCCTCGGCCTGCCACTTCGCCGAGGCCCGCACCATCGTGCCTGTGGAGTGACTCCCGCACCTCGCGGAACTCGGCCCGTCGGAGGAGCCGGGGAGAATCACCCTCGTGACTCCCTCCCGCCGCATGCTCCTGGTGCACGCCCACCCCGACGACGAGACGATCAACAACGGCGCCACCATGGCCCGCTACGTCGCCGAGGGAGCCCAGGTCACGCTGCTCACCTGCACGCTGGGCGAGGAGGGCGAGGTCCTCGTCCCCGAGCTGGAGCTGCTGGCCCCCGAGCACGCCGACCAGCTCGGCGGCTACCGGATCGCCGAGCTGAGGGGGGCGATGGAGGCCCTCGGCGTGACCGACTGGCGCTTCCTCGGCGGCCCGGGCCGCTACCGGGACTCCGGGATGATGGGCACGCCGGCCAACGAGAAGCCGCGGGCGTTCTGGAACGCCGACCTCGACGAGGCGGTGGCGCACGCCGTCGCCGTCGTCCGCGAGGTCCGGCCGCAGGTGGTGGTCACCTACGACGAGAGCGGCGGCTACGGTCACCCCGACCACATCCAGGCCCACCGGGTCGCCATGGCCGCTGTGGACGTCGCCGCCGACCCCGGCTACCGCCCCGACCTCGGCGAGCCGTGGGAGGTCGCGAAGGTCTACTGGTGCTGCGTGCCGCGCTCGGTGATGCGGAAGGGCATCGAGGCGATGGCCGCACTGGGGGAGGAGTCGCCGTTCGCGTCGCTCGGCGAGGTGGACGACGTGCCGTTCGCCGTCCCGGACGAGCTGGTGGCCGCGGCGGTCGACGGCCGCGACCACGCCGCGCGCAAGGACGCCGCGATGCGCGCGCACGCCACCCAGATCACCGTCGACGGCCCGTTCTTCGCGCTGTCGAACAACCTGGGCCAGGAGGTGCTGGGCACCGAGTACTACCGGCTGGTGCGCGGCCGGAGAGGGCCGGCGGCGAGCCCCGAGGGCTGGGAGGACGACCTGTTCGCCGGCCTGGCCGGATGAGGCCGGTCTCCCGGGTCGCGGGCGGTCTGCTCGTCGTCGTCCTCGCGCTCTGGCTGGCACTGGTCGAGGTCTTCTGGCTGCCGCTGCGCGTGTTCGGCGTCCTCCTGCCGGTGTCGGTGGTCGCCGCGGTCGCCGGCAACCTGCTGCTCGTCGGCCTGGCCGCGCGGCTGACCGGCTCCCGGCTGGCCGCGGTGCTGCCCGCCCTGGTGTGGCTGGTCGTCGCCGTGGGCGGCAGCCTGCAGCGGCCCGAGGGCGACCTGCTCGTCACCGGCAGCGGCGCCCTCGGCCTGGTGAGCCTGGCCTTCCTGCTGGCCGGCGTGGTGGCCGCGGCCTTCGCCGTCGGCCGGGTGCTGGCCGCACCCCGGGACGGCGTCAGGCCGGTGCGTACCGGTAGTGGTAGCGGTGGTGCTCGATGAAGCCCGCCTGTCGGTAGAGCGCCCGCGCCGAGGCGTTGGAGGCGGTGACCTGCAGGTACACCCAGCGGGCGCCGCGGCCGGCTCCCCAGCGCTGCAGGGCGGCCATGACGGCGGTCGCCAGGCCCTGCCGCCGGTACCGCTCCTCGACGGTGACCGCGGCGACCCCGAGCCACCCGTCGGTGACCACCCCGCGGGCGACGGCGGCCAGGGGAGCCGGGGGCGGGTCGCGGCGCACGGCGGCGAAGACGACGTCCTCGGCGTTGGTGAGCACGTCGCGGGCGGACGGCGGCAGCGGCCGGCCGCGGTACCGGTAACCGGCCAGCCAGGCGTCGTCCGGCTCGGGGGAGAGGTCGACCGGGACGCCGTCGGCCGCGGCCGGGGTCAGCGGCGCGGTCAGGACCAGCACGTCCTCGTCGCGCTCCCAGCCGGCCGCGGCGAAGGCCGCGTCGGCGGCGCGGGACTGCCGGCCGGGCAGCATCGCGCAGGGTCGCAGGCCGCGGCCGGCGTACCAGCGGGCGACGGCGTCCACCGCGTCCACGAGCGGCAGTCCGGGGTCGCCGACGACGAGGGCGGAGTTGGCTCGGCCGGTGAAGCCGCCGCCGGCGCGCAGCAGCCAGTCGCCGAGGTGGCCCTCCTCGGTACCGCGCCAGCCGCGTGCGGCCAGCCGCTCGAGGTCGGCGACGTCCAGGGGTGACCGGCTCTGTCCCACGGCACCGATCCTGCGTGCTCGCCCCGGGTGCCGTCCGGCAGGGTCCCACCCGGCGGGGTCCACCCGGGCGACCCGTCACGTCCCCCGCCAGCGGGAGAGGCCATACTGAGGGTCGGAACGACCGGCCGCTGAGCCGGCGGAGCAGCCCCGCACGTCCCCGGGAGGGAACCACCGTGACCTACGTCATCACCCAGGCCTGCGTCGACGTCCTCGACAAGGCGTGCATCGACGAGTGCCCGGTGGACTGCATCTACGAGGGCGACCGGATGCTCTACATCCACCCCGA
>DASQNB010000196.1:0-2395 GCA_035645175.1 Geodermatophilus sp. | reverse complement strand
GGCCCAGTCCCGCCTCGCAGCGGGCGCGCAGCACCGCCGAGGGACCCATCCCCTGCTCGGCCGGGGTGGTCACCACGTCCAGCTCGGGGTAGCGCACGGTGCCGATGCCCAGGTCGGCCCGGACGTCGACCGCGCACTGCTCGGCCAGCCGGGCGGTGCGCTCCAGCAGCCGCAGCGCCGCGTCGCGGTCGGGGCCGGCGAGGTCCTCGGCGAGCTCGGACATCTCCTTGCCCGACTTCAGGTGACCCTCAGCGGTGCGCCGGTCGACGTGCCGGGTGTCCAGCGGTACCAGCCGGCGGGCCGCGTCCAGGACGTCGGCGGTGGGCGCGTCCAGGGCGTCGACGTAGCGGACGGCGTTGGTCAGCACCACCGGCACGCCCTCCGCCTCGGCGAAGCGCAGCAGCGCCTGCGCCCGGGAGCGGTCGCCCCGGCCGCGGTGGTGCACGACCTCGAGCACCAGCGAGCCGGGGCCGAACACCGCGCGCCAGGCGGACAGCCGGGCGGAGGCCACGTCGGCCCGGCCGGCGGCCAGCGCCCGGCCGACCGGGGAGCCGGGGCCCAGCAGGGCCACCAGCCCGGCCGCGTGCTCGGCGGCCAGCGCCAGCGAGCTCACCGGCTCCCCGCGCGTGCCGCGCAGGTGGGTGGCGCTGGTCAGCCGGCACAGCGACCGCCACCCGGCGCCGTCCCTGGCGAGGAAGGTGACCCGCGGCAGCCGCGGGTCGACGCTGGCCCCGCCGCGGGCCGGCGACCGGCGTCCCGCCCCCGTCCGGCCCGGCTCGCCGTCCGGAGCGCCCGGCCGGCGTGCCTGCGCCCGCTGCGCCGAGTGCGCACCACCGACGACCGGGGCGAGGGGCGGCGGGACGGTCGTGTCCACCGAGGGCGTCACCGCCAGGTCCACCCCGAACAGCGGCCGCATGTCGGCCGCCCGGCAGGCCAGCGCGAACTTCACCGCGCCGTAGAGCCCGTCCCGGTCGGTGAGCGCCAGGGCCCGCATGCCGTGCTCGGCCGCGCGCTCGACCAGGTCGGCCGGGTGGTTGGCCCCGTACTGCATGGAGTAGCCCGAGGCGACGTGCAGGTGGACGAAGGGATCAGGCCTCACCGCCCGTTCCGGTGCTCGGACCCGCCGACCACCCGGGGACGCGTGTGCCGGGGCGACTCCGGCGGCGGCGTGCTGCCCAGGGCGCTCTCCACGACGGCGAGGAAGGCGCGCACGTCGCGGACCAGGTCGTCGGCCTCGCGGTCGGTGACCGCCCGGGACAGCCCGGCCTCGGCGGCGGCCCGCTTGGCCGCCCCGGCGGCGAAGAAGGTGGCCCACTCCCCCAGCTCGGGCGCGACCTGGCCGAGCAGCACCCAGGCGCTGCGCGGGCGGCGCCGTCCGGACTCCGGCCGGGTGCGGGCGGCCAGCATCGCGGCGGCGGCACGCAGCGCGCCGAGGTGAGCGGTGGCGTAGCGCTGCCGGGCGTCGGTGCTCGCCGCCGCCTCGGCCAGCGCCCGGGAGGCCTGGTCGAGCAGCTGGACGGCGGCCTGCGGCAGCGGCGGGGGCAGGGGCAGCTGGTCGGCCATGACGCGGACGGCTCCCATCAGTCGTGCACCCGCACGAGCGACCAGCGGTTGTCCGCCGACTCCCAGCTGAGGTCGTAGACGCCGGCGAAGCTCATCCGCGACCGGCCGGCCCGGACCGCCTCGACCCGCCACACCTCGCGGGTGGCGACCAGCTCGGCGGAGGCGCCACCGGTCACCGCGGTACCGCGCTGCCACCACGGGGCGGTCTCCACCCACGAGTCGAGCAGCTCGCCGACGACGTACCGCGACTGCCCGCGCCAGAACTGCGCCGGCCCCAGCGGCCCTCGCTCGACCTGCACCTCCTCGCCGACCCGCTCGCCGACCCCGCTCAGCACCCGGCTCATGACAGACTCCCCACCCGCTCACGCCGCCCCACGCCGGCCTGGCCCACCGCACCGGGTGGGGAAGGACCCGAGTGCGGTGGGAGGCCGACGCCGTTCGAACGCGTGTTCGAACGACGTCGAGTACACCCGACGGCACCGACGGCGTCAAGCGGGACGTGCAACCCGGTGTGGTACGCGGTGGACGGCCGGTGGCCCGGAGCGGACGACCCGGGCCGATGGCAGGATCGAGCCATGAGCCGACCCGAGCACCCGCGGGTGGCCGCGATCTCCTCGCTCCTGGCCGAGGCCGGAGCGACCGGGCAGGTGCTCGAGCTCCCCGGCAGCGCCCGCACCGCCGCCGAGGCAGCCGGGGAGCTCGGCGTCCCGCTCGGGGCCATCGTCAACAGCCTGGTGTTCGACGTCGCCGGCGCGCCGCTGCTGGTCCTCACCAGCGGTGCCCACCGGGTCGACGTCACCAGGGTCGCCGGGCTGCTCGGCGTCCGCGGGGT